>CAYXVM010000345.1:0-1514 GCA_964468465.1 uncultured Clostridium sp. | reverse complement strand
CTCAACATGATAAGGACCTTCGACGGGAGTGTCAAAATAATCAATATCAACAATTGTAGGATTCATTTCAGAATAGGTTTCGGCAAGATATTGTTCAGCGATATTTCGGATGTTTTTTCTGTCAAGAGGATTGCCGAAAATAACAAGCATTATTTTTGCCGAAACGGCAATCAGTATCGCCGCCGCTGACACACCGGCAATTATCTTTTTTGCTTTTTTCACGGCAATCCTCTCCTTTCATCATCTGAAAATAGCTGTTATCAGCGCTTTAAGCCTTGCGAAAAATGAATTTGCGAAGCCTGAAAGCGCAGTCATAATTTGCCTGATACGGCTTTGGCTCTTGATTTGGAATTCGGCTTCTGCCGTTCCGGAATAGTTGCCGATTCCCTTTATCTTAACCTTAGCCGTGCCCTCGTCAACATTGCCGCTGAAAGTCAAGGTGTAATCAACGCCCTCTCTGAGCACATTACCGCCGTCGGTTATCGTTACTGCGGGAGTTATCGGCGAGCCCGTATAATTCTGCTCGGCGATAGGCGCAACGGTTGCCTGAGCAATGTTTTTGGTTACGATAGTGAAATTCGCCTTGCTCATATACATTCTGAAATCGCCCTTGCCCGTGACGGTAACATCGGCATTGCCGACATTGATGTTATTTGCATAGGCTATGCCGAAATCGGTGTTTTGGTTCAGATTATTTCCCGAGAGAGAAACGGAAATCTCGGGCTTGATTTCAAAGCCCGTGTAGGTCTGATTGGGAATCGGAGCGATAACAAAGGTGCTGACTTTTATGCCCTGCGTCTGAGCGTATGTATGGGCATAAGAATCTTCGGAGCAGTAGATTGTCAGCTTGTCACAGCCGTCAAAGGCGTCCTCCGCAATTTCGGTTACGCTGTCGGCGATAACTGCGGTTTCAAGGTTTGTGCAGTCTGCAAATGCCTGCGATTTGACCGTTGTAACATTGCCGCCAATGCCGAGGGTTGCGAGGTTTTCGCAGTCCTTGAAGCTCTGAACCTCAATAGTTGTCAGCGGAGATGGGCTTGCTTCATTTACGCTTTCGCCGAGCTGAACAACGGCAACGCCGCTGCCGAGAAAGCTGTTGACATAAAGCTTTTCAACATTGAGGAAATCAAAATCGGTCAGTTTAACGCAGTTGCCGAACGCAAGCCTGCCGACAAGCTTGCTGTCAGCTTCCCAAGTGAAAGATGAAAGCTCCGTGCAGTTATAAAACGCCTCACGGGGGATATAGTCAACATTGGGCGACATGCGAACGCTCTGAAGCGACGGGCAATTTTTGAAAGCTTCCATTTCGATGTTTGTTACGCTGTCGGGAATATAAATTTCCGTGAGCTTATCGCAATCCGTGAAAGCGTTAGCGCCGATAATCATAATATCGTTCCCGAAATCTGCTGATTCAAGGCTTTTACAACCGTAAAAAGCAGATTCTTCAATGCTTTCAAGGTTGTCTGAGCCTTTGAAGCTCGTTATACTGCTGAATGCAAACGCACCCACGACGA
>CAYXVM010000344.1:0-1516 GCA_964468465.1 uncultured Clostridium sp. | reverse complement strand
CTATGTTTTTAAGCGTTATTTTTCAGCAGTTATATAATATTGCAGATTCGGTCATTGCAGGCCGTTTTGCGGGTGAGGATGCTCTTGCCGCAGTCGGAGCTTCATACCCCGTGACCATGATTTTCAACGCCGTTGCAATCGGCTGCAACATTGGCTGTACCGTGGTTATTGCAAGAATTTTCGGCTCTCATAACTACTCCCACATGCGAACGGCTATCTCAACAACAATCATTTCAGCCGTTGCGCTTTCGGTTATCCTTTCGGCAATCGGTCTTGCGATATGCAGCCCCGTTATGCGCCTTCTGAACACTCCGCAGAACATTTTTGATAACGGAGTGCTTTATCTCAACATTTATATCGGCGGATTCGTTTTTCTGTTTCTTTATAATATTGCAACCGCAATCTTTGTTTCAGTCGGCGATTCAAAAACACCGCTGTTTTTGCTGATTTGTTCTTCACTGAGCAATATCCTGCTTGACTATATTTTTGTCAAGTTTTTAAAGCTCGGAGTTGCGGGCGTTGCGTGGGCAACATTCATCGCTCAGGGTGTGGCCTGCATTCTGGCGCTTGTGTTGGTTTCAAAGCGCATCAAAGAAATAAAGGTTACTGAAAAATATTCAAAGTTTTCATTTGAAACACTTTGGGAAATCTGCAAGGTTGCCGTTCCGAGCATATTACAGCAGAGCTTTGTTTCAATCGGCAATCTTTTCATACAAAGACTTATAAACGGCTTCGGTTCATCGGTTGTTGCGGGTTATTCGGCGGCAATTAAGCTTAACACCTTCTGCATAACGAGCATAACCACGCTAGGCAACGGTGTTTCGGGCTACACGGCGCAGAATGTCGGCGCAAAAAAGCTGACAAGAATTGATTCCGGATTCAAAGCGGCACTGCTCATGTCGCTTATGATAACTCTACCGTTCACGGTCGCATATTATTTCGGCGGTGGGCCGCTGATTATGCTGTTTCTGGAGAAAGGCAATGAAGCGGCTCTTAAAGTCGGAAAAGCATTTCTCAGAATCAACGCCCCGTTTTACTGCTTCATCGCTTTCAAGATTATCACCGACGGCATCCTCAGAGGCACAAGCTGGATGAAAGCGTTCATGGTTACAACCTTTACCGACCTTATTCTCAGGGTCATATTTGCATATATTCTTGTCGGAGATTACGGCACAAACGGAATCTGGTTCTCATGGCCTGTCGGATGGCTGACGGCAACTGCACTTTCGGTATTCTTCTACTCGATGAATTACCGTTCAAGGAAAAAGGTTGTTACGCTTCAGGCGGCGTGAAGGATTTTAAATTAATGTTTTTCATTTTGTAGCGGACAATGCCCACATCGTTCAAATGTATTTTTATTATTCGCCGTTGGCGAATTGGTTCGTCGGGGACGCCGAACCCTACGGATTATTTGTGAATTTGTGCGTTTTCAGGCGGGCGAACGAAGTTCGCCCCTACCGTATTTCCGATGATTTCTGCGGTTCCTTTGAAAAAACTGCAATTATCTGTTTGGGCT
>CAYXVM010000343.1:0-1524 GCA_964468465.1 uncultured Clostridium sp. | reverse complement strand
AGGGCAGGCGGTTCACCTGACTGGCGGAGGATTTGAAGAAGCGGTCAACAAGGGCGTTTCAAGGGGCTATACCGAGGGCTTCCTCAGATGTTCGGTTGTCAAAGACCCGCTCAGAAGAGTCAATACGGGCGACAATACTCCCGCCGTTATTCATACAAGAATCGTTGACGGCGATAAAGTCAGAATAACGGTTGCTCCCAAGGGCTTCGGAAGTGAAAATATGAGCTGTCTCAAAATGTTCACTCCGTCGGCAACAAGGCAGGATATAATAAATTTTGTTGTTGAATCCGCAAGAAAAGCAGGCAGTAACCCTTGCCCGCCAATGATCCTCGGAGTCGGCATCGGCGGAACCTTTGAGCAATGCGCTTTGCTTGCGAAGATTGCGCTTTGCAGAAATATCGACGAGCCAAACGCCGACGAATATTATTCCTCAATGGAAAAAGAAATGCTTGACGGAGTTAACGCTCTCGGCATCGGTCCGCAGGGATTCGGCGGAAAAACCACTGCACTTTCGGTTGCAATCGAAGCAAGGCCGACTCATATTGCAGGGCTTCCCGTTGCGGTCAATGTCGGCTGTCATGTTACCCGCCACGCAAGCGTTGTGCTTTAATTCCCCGATATTTAAAAAATTAATAGTTTGTTTATATAATTTATAATAAAATTTTTCAAAACTACTTTATTTTTTTGTGAATATATGCTATAATACAGTCGAAGCTAAAGCTTCAACAGCTTATTAAAAGGGGATGACTGTATGAAAATGACAATTACAGGGCGCAAGTGCTCACCCAGAGATTCCTTCAAGGAACACGCTGAAAAGAAACTCGCAAAAATTGAGCGCTTCTTCGGCTCCGATGTGGAGGCGAAGGTTACGGTAACTGTTGAGAAGTCATCACAATCCGTTGAAATCACCGTTAATAACGGCGGCATGATTTTCAGAGCCCAGGAGAGAGCGGAGAACATGAACGAAGCTCTTGACAAATGTGTTGACACCCTTATCAGGCAAATCAGAAAAAACAAGACCCGTGTTGAGAAAAAGCTTCGCTCCGGCAGCTTTGAGGCGTTTGCCGAAGATGCCGATGTTCAGGAGGAAGTTGAGTTTGAGCTTGTCAGAAAAAAGACCGTCAGTCTCAAGCCTCAGTCGGTTGAGGAAGCAATTTTGCAGATGAATCTTCTTGATCATCAGTTCTATGTTTTCCTTGATGACGAACACGGCGATGTCAGCGTTGTCTATAAACGCAATGACGGAGGTTACGGCCTTATCACGCCTGAGATTGAATAATCTGCACGGCTTGATGTAATATAGTGATTTGCCGGCGGGAATCATTCTTCTGGTTCCCGCCGGTTTTTAGGTAAATTTGTAATTCTACAGGAGATATTCTTTAATGAAAATTGATTTTGTGATACCCTGCCTGCTCGGCATGGAATCCCTGATTTCATCAGAGCTTCGGGAAATGGGGGCTGAAAATGTCAATGCCGAAAACGGCAGAGTTCTTTTCAGCGGAGATGCCAACATGCTTGCAAGGG
>CAYXVM010000342.1:0-1531 GCA_964468465.1 uncultured Clostridium sp. | reverse complement strand
TGAATGGACAATCGGAATTGTGTTATCCTGCATCGGGATTGACGCTATTTCCGACAAAAGCATGGTTATGACAAGCTCCGAGGGCTGAAGCTCGCCAATCTGCCTTTTTCCCATGAGTCTGATTAAAAAAATGATTATTGCATAGAGAACCGTTGCCCTGATGAGCGTAACTGCCATGTTATTCATCCCTTAAAATGGTTTGAAAATATTTTTTGCAGAAATCCCGTCATTATTATTTTTGTTATTGACTTGAAATCCGTTAAAGTGTATAATTCAATAAGCTTTTGAATTGGAGCGGCTTATTATGAAATATTATCTCGGCATGGATATCGGTGGCACGAAATGCGCCGTTGTGCTCAGCGAAAAAAGCGGCGTTGCCGTAAAAGATAAGATAAGATTTGAAACAAAAGCACGCAGAGGTTGGAGAGCGGTCGTTGACGAGCTTGTTTCATCTGCAAAAGAACTGCTTTCAAGAAACGGACTGTCCAAAGACGAAATAATTGCTTGCGGAGTGAGCTGCGGAGGGCCGCTTGACAGCGACAAAGGAATAATCATGCGCCCACCGAATCTCCCCGATTGGGATAATGTTCCTCTTGCGGATATTGTTACCGCCGAACTCGGCTGCCCCTGCAAGGTCAGAAACGATGCCGACGCCTGTGCGCTTGCCGAATGGAAGTTCGGAGCGGGCAGGGGAACAAAGAACATGATTTTTCTGACTTTCGGAACGGGAATGGGTGCAGGGCTTATCCTTGATGGCAGGCTCTACAGCGGAACGAGCGGCACGGCAGGAGAGGTCGGCCATATAAGGCTTGATTCCGACGGTCCCGTTGCTTACGGAAAGGCGGGTTCGTTCGAGGGCTTTTGCAGTGGAGCGGGCATTGCCGCCATGGCAAATCAGATGCTTTCGATTTATAACGGAAACACGGTTATCCCTAAAGATGATATAAGCGCAAAAACGGTTGCCGAGGCGGCAGAAAACGGCGACAGACTCGCAGGAGCAATCTACCGCCGATGCGGCGAAAAGCTCGGGCTCGGGCTTTCGATATTAATTGATATTCTCAACCCCGAAAGAATCGTTATCGGCAGCATTTTTCAGCGGTCGGGTCATCTGCTCAGAGAGAGCATGAACGAAGTGATAAAGAAAGAAGCTCTCCCGATTTCCGCAGGCTGCTGTGAGATTGTTCCTGCTCAGCTCGGCGATAATATCGGCGATTTTGCCGCAATCGGTGTTGCAAAGGATTTTGCGGAGGGAGAAAAATGATACAGGATATTTTCAATGAGCTTCTGACCCGCTATCCCGAACTTGAAATTTGCAAAAGCGAAATATATAAGGCATATGAAATTTTAGCGGAATGCTATGAAAACGGTGGAAAACTGCTTTGCTGCGGCAACGGCGGAAGTGCGGCGGACTGCGACCATTTTGTCGGAGAGCTGATGAAAGGCTTTCTGAAAAAGAGACCGCTTTCGCCATCTGAAAAAGAGAAATTCGGAGAGGATTTTCCCGCCGATATGCTCCAGAAGGGTCTGCCCG
>CAYXVM010000341.1:0-1540 GCA_964468465.1 uncultured Clostridium sp. | reverse complement strand
TGGGGCGAATATATTTCCGACGGCGAGGACGGCGCCCTTGATGTCAACAAGGCTTTTGAAGAAAAATACGGAATTGAAGTTATCTATGACACCTATGACACCAACGAGGTCATGTATTCAAAGCTTAAAAGCGGCGGCGTTTCATATGATGTCGTTATTCCTTCGGACTACATGATTGAAAGAATGATAGCCGAGGATATGTTTGAAAAAATTGACTTTTCAAATGTTCCGAATTATAAATATATCCCTGAAAAATACAGAAATCTCGCCCATGACCCGACAAATGAATATTCCGTTCCCTACACGGTCGGAATGGTCGGTCTTATCTACAACACCAAGATGGTTGAGGAAGCTCCCGACAGCTGGACGGCTCTCTGGGACGAGAGATATACGGGCAGTATTCTGATGATAAACAACCCGAGAGACGCTTTTGCGATTGCTCAGAGCATTCTCGGCATGGATTATAACAACGAAACTCCTGCCTCATGGAGAGTTGCCGCAGAGCTTCTCAAAGAGCAGAAAATCGTTTCCCCCTCTTATGTCAACGATGAAATATTCCTCAAAATGGAGGCGGGCGAAGCTGCGCTTGCTCCCTATTTTGCAGGCGATTTTCTCACCATGCAGGAGAATAATCCCGATCTTGAATTTGTTTATCCGAAAGAGGGCGTTAACTTCTTCGTTGACGCAATAAGCATTCTCAAGGGCGCAAAGAATAAGCTTGCGGCGGAGCTTTACATTAACTTTCTGCTTGAGCCTGATGTTGCGCTTGAAAATGCCGAATATATCTGCTACGCAAGCCCCCACACTGAGGTTTACAGCAATCCCGATTACACATTCTATCAGAATGAAATTCTCTACCCCGAGGACGGCAAGTTCAAAACTCAGCTTTTCCTCAATCTTTCGCCCGAAATCCTGTCGCTTATGAGCGGCCTTTGGGACGATGTCAAGAATTATGTTCCCTCGGCGGGGAGCGGATACCGCTCTCTTTTCTTCGGCGGAGACAATACGAATGTTTCGTCGGGTGACGGAGAGGGAATGACCCCCGAGGCAAAAAGATATGCGCTTTATATCGGAATATTCATTCTTATCTGCCTTGCCTATGTTGTTTTCAGATATGCAAGGAAGAAATACCGTGAAAATGTTTGATTTATAAGCAGGAGGAAAAAATGAAGAGGGTAAAAGTGGCTTTTTCGGTTGCTTTGTTGTGCTTAACTCTGCTTTCCGCTTCATGCTCAAAGCAGGAGGAGAAAAACCCCGATACAACAACGGAAATCCCGGCGGCTTCGTCGGAATATGACCTTTCTCAGGCGGTTGACGCCTTTGTTCGGGTTACGGGTAATAATGAGACGGAAAATAACGGCGAAACCGATTCGTTAACTGAACGAATGACGGCGAGCCTCACGAACGCCGCCTCAACCGCCGCCCAAACGGAAAAACCGACAACTCAGCCCGAAAAGAAAACGGTCAGAATTACCATTAAAGAGGGGCAGAGCTTAACTGAGATTTTCAAAACGCTTGAAGAAAACGGGGTCAGCAGCTT
>CAYXVM010000340.1:0-1553 GCA_964468465.1 uncultured Clostridium sp. | reverse complement strand
ATGCCGAATACAGCAAAAGAATATACGGATAAAAATTAAGGCAGTCTGCATTTTCGCAGGCTGCCTCGTTTTGTTTTAAAGCATCTTTATTCTGTTTATTTTATCTGCAATTATAAAAATCGGTCTGAACAAAAATGCAATAAATTCTTCAAAAGATGTTAATTCACAATCAATAGTTATTGTATTTTCAATAATGCTTCCGTCGGCGTTGGTAACCGTCGCTTTTATTACTGCGATTCCGCTGCCTACGCATCTTGCATAACCGTTCTTTGAAACAAGAACAATGTTGGGCTCATTTGAGCTCCATTCAATTTTTTCATAAAGCGCATCAACTGGATCAATAACGGCAATTATTCTTACAGCCTCAAACAATCTCAGATCCGAATCAGAAGAATAAAGAGTAACGGATTTGCCTATTTTCAGTTTAAGATTATCGATAGCATCATTAATTGCTTTTGTCTGTGCGTCAACAATCGACTGTTCGCAGGAATATAAACCTCTGACATTAACCGAAAGCGCCGTGTCAAGTTCGGTTAAATCAGCATATTTTCTGCGGTCAAGTGAATTTGCACGGTCAACAGCGGCGTCATATTCCGTGAAATCGGCTCTGATAAAGTCTTTTGTAATAACCGGAGTTTTTATTTGAGCAACCGTGCCGAGGTCATTCTGCGTAATTACACAGTAATAATAAGGGGCTGTGTCTTCATGCGTGAAAGTGTAGGTGTCAGAAGTTGCGCCATCAATCGGTGTTCCGTTTTCCGTTGAAGCAACGGTATTCCAATACCATTGATATTCAAGGTCAAATCCGACTGCTTTAATAACAACGCTTTCACTGTTTTCGGTGATATACTCGGGAACTTCATTAACAATAAAAGGTATTGAAGAAAACTCATAGCCTTTCAGCAAGGAATACCGTTCAACAAATGTTCCCGGAGTTCCGTAAACGGTCAGATTTTCGGCTTTATCCGATGATTCGATAAAGTTGTTTGAAAGCATAACACCGCTGTTATCAGGTAAATCATCGGCTGATATAAGACTTCGCAAATCAATGAACCGAGCGCTGCAATAAGTTAATGATTTTGATTTAAGAGTTTTTACGCTTTCAAGGTTAATATAATAGATATCATAACAGCCTCTGAATGTATATTCAGCAATATCCGTTGCCGAGTTCAGATAAATGTTTTTAATTTTCGGCGCTGTATTGAACATATCGGGAACGGTTGCAATCAGTTTCGGCGCAATAAAGGTTTGAAGATTCGGCGGGAGCGACGGTTTTGTTTCGCTGTTTCCGTAAATTGTATCTTCAAATCCCGTCATTGACGGAAGCTCCAGAGAATCAAGCTTTTTGCAGCCGTTGAAAGCGTTTGAATAAACGGTTTTAGCTTCAGGCAGATATACATTTGTCAACGAAACACAGCTTTCAAAAGCATTTGAATTAATAAATCTTGCTTCGGGGAAGCTGACGCTCATCAGATTCTCACAACAGCTGAAAGTGGCGCTCGGAACATAGATTAATCCTTTGATTTCAACATCATTGAGAGATGAACAGCCTT
>CAYXVM010000339.1:0-1573 GCA_964468465.1 uncultured Clostridium sp. | reverse complement strand
TCAGGCGAAAATAGACCGTTTTAAACCATATCGGGTTCGACTCCCATCACCTTAAAGGCATTTTTTATGATTTTAAATATATAAAGGCGGTCTCGCCGGAAAAACGAAACCGCCTGAATATCAAAAGCGATAATCAAATAGCGACTGCTTTTCCCACCCTCGGAGCCGGAGCAACGGTTAAAACTATTTCGTTAACTAAAACCCCGCTTAGAAAAGCAAAAAGGGACACCCTGCCGGTGTCCTGATTCAGAAAGGGCATATAAGAAGAAGCGCACGATGTCTGAGCCGCCGTGTTTTCACAAGCAGCCTTGGTCTTTGCATATTCCGCATTAGCAAAGCCCGACATTGCCCTTCTCCTTTCCCCTCTTTCATAAGACACTTAGCACAAGTTCTCTCATTGATAATAAGTTTAATTGCACAGAGCAAAAAAGTCAATGTGCAAAAGTGATATGATTTTGTCATTTTTATAAAGCCGTTATCATCATATTAAACAAAATACAGCCAAAATTTTTGCCATTTTGGCGAAAAAATCCATTTAAAATTCGACTTTAGCAAATAATCTTATAATACTATAATAAATATTTATAACATATTATGCTTTAATCTGTGATACGGTTAAGACAAAATTTTTTCAGGGAGTTGACAGAGCAGACTTATTTGAGTATGATATAGGTGTGGCATTACCGTATAGACGGTTACGCCCTCAAGGAAAACAGTCAGAAATTAACCGCTCGGCTTGCAGGCTTGGGGCGGTTATTTCTTTTATGCTCACGGAATACCGATATGACAATTCCGACAATGCCAATAATAACAAGAACGAATTGAAATAAATCCGAATATGTTTCATACTGCATTCACAACACCCCCATTACTGAGGGCAATATTGTAACCGCCTACCGTTCAGGTAATGCCACGCTGAAAGCATAGACCATTGCGGCGTATTTTGTCAATATGTCTTTACGGGGTAATCCCCGTGCAAAAATTCAAAACGAAAAGCAAAAATCGGCTTGCATCAAACGGTGCAAACCGATTTCTTGATTTGTATTAATTATCCCGAGCCATCCAAGCTCCGTTTAAAGAACATAAATCTTAACATTTCTGTTGCCCCAGTCGCGGCACATCTGCTCGTTATCCATATAAAGGTCAACGTCGGTGTTGCCCTTCGAGACAAATCCGCCCGTATCCGCCGCTATGCAGTAGCCGTAAACATAGCTTCCGTCGGCGGAAACGATATAAAGCTCGGTTCCGTAGGGGAACTCCTTCGGGTCAACGGCGATATGACCGGGCATCGGCGTTCTGCCTGATGCGGTGGCGGGGTCGCCCGTGTAGGCTGTTGCCTTGCCGTTGACACAGTATGCATATTCAACGGGGATTCCGTTTTCGTCAAGCTCGAGATCCGAGGGAACGGAAAGCTCCGAAATGGGAGCGAAGGTGTTTTTGAATGCTGCAAGAGTCGCTCTCTTTTTTGTTCCGACCTTTTTGACCTGATCGACAGGCTTCTTTACGGTTCTCTCGGAAATCATTTTTGTTTCGTCAAGAACGCCGTCAACATATTTTTCGGTGTAAATAACCG
>CAYXVM010000338.1:0-1581 GCA_964468465.1 uncultured Clostridium sp. | reverse complement strand
AAGCCGAAGCCGTTCGGAACGGTTAAAGAGGAAAAGACAAAGGAGGCTGCTGCAAAATGAAAAAGCTGAAAGAATATGCAATGCCTACCGTTGTTCTTTTCATCATCTGCTTTGCCGCAACTCTCCTGCTCGGAGTGACAAATTCCGTCACCGAGCCGAAGATTGAACAGCTCGCTCAGGAGACCGAGCAGAAATCAAGGCAGACGGTTTTCCCCGATGCGGCAAGCTTCGGAGATGTCACCTCTCCCGAGGAGGGAACGACAATTGTTCCCGCTCTCGATTCGGCAGGTGAGGTTATCGGCTATGTCGTAGTCAATTCCGAAAAAGGCTATGGCGGAGAGATTTCCGTTATGACGGGCGTTGACACCGAGGGCAAGGTCACGGGAGTCAACATTCTTTCCCACGGCGAAACTGCGGGTCTCGGAGCAAACGCAACGGGCGAAAAGTTCCGCAATCAGTTCATAGGTTTGGTTAAAGACATTACCGTTTCAAAGGATAAGCCCGGCGACAATTCGATTGACGCACTTACGGGCGCAACCATAACATCAAGAGCGGTTGTCAGAGCGGTCAATGCCGCAATTGAAGCAGCGGGAGGTGAGAACATTGGCTGATAAGAAAAAATCACTCGGCAAGGAGTTTACGAAAGGTCTTTTGACCGAAAACCCCGTTCTGAGGCTTGTTCTCGGAACCTGCCCGACCCTTGCGGTTTCAACAAGCGTTGTCAACGCAATCGGCATGGGTATTTCGGCTCTGATTGTTCTCGTCTGCTCCAATGTCGTTATTTCGCTTCTCAGAAAGGTTATCCCCTCAAAGGTTCGTATCCCTGCATATATCGTCATCATCGCTTCGTTTGTTACGATTGTTCAGATGCTTGTCAAAGCGTTCGTTCCCGCCCTTGATGCGGCGCTCGGCGTTTTTCTGCCCCTTATCGTTGTTAACTGCATTATCCTCGGCAGAGCCGAAGCGTTTGCAGGCAAAAATTCCGTTATCGCTTCTGCGGTTGACGGCCTAGGCATGGGCGTTGGCTTCACAATCGCTCTTTGCTGCATGGCTTCAGTCAGAGAAATTCTCGGCGCAGGCACTTTCCTTTCGGGCGCACAGAATCTTCTCGTTCTTTTCGGCGAAAACACGCTCGGCGGCTTCAACGGCTTCACGCTTATCCCGCAGGACGGCGTTATCAGCCCGATGATGATATTCATTCTTGCTCCCGGCGGCTTCTTCACATTCGGTATTCTAATGGCGTGCGCCAATAAGATTGCCGAAAGAAAGGGCAAGCCCAAGGCAGAGCTGGGCGGCTGTAAAGCCTGCCCGATGGCCAAAAACTGCGCTATTCTTGCCGAGGGCAAGGAGTGCGGAGAAAAAAAGGAGGATGAACAGGCATGAAAATTTTCCTTTCCATTCTTCTCACGGCAATTCTGACCGAGAACTTCGTTCTCTGCAAATTCCTCGGAATCTGCCCGTTCCTCGGCGTTTCAAAGAAGCTTAACACGGCGGTCGGAATGTCGGCGGCGGTTATCTTCGTTATGGCTCTTGCAACGGCGGTAACCTATCCCATCAACAAATATCTGCTTGCCGCAAACG
>CAYXVM010000337.1:0-1600 GCA_964468465.1 uncultured Clostridium sp. | reverse complement strand
GCTGTCCGTCTTCATCGACACCCTCCTCATCTGCTCCGCCACCGCCTTCATGTGCATGTGCTCCGGCGTGGAGCCCACCGCCGAAATCGCCGGCGCCGCTTACGTGCAGCTGTCCATCTCCACCGTGTTCGGCGCCATCGGCCCTGTGTTCATCACCGTGGCCATGGTCCTCTTCGCCTTCACCACCCTGCTGGGCAACCTGTATTACTGCGACAACTGCCTGACCTTCATCCTGGGCAAGGAGCCCTCCAAGACGTTCATCACCGCCTTCCGCCTCATCTGCGCCGTCCTGATCTTCCTGGGCGCCGGTATGGAGATGGGCGCCGTGTGGGCCATCGCCGATATCCTGATGGCGTTCATGTGCTTCATCAACCTCCCCGCCTGCATTGTCCTCAGCAAGACCGCCATTGCCGCCTGCAAGGACTATGAAAAGCAGAAGAAGGCCGGCAAGAATCCTGTCTTCCACTCCGCTGACATCGGCCTGGACTCCTCCAAGCTGGACTGCTGGAAGTAAGCCTTCTTTCCTTCCCGGCACCCGGCCCCTGTATATTCTGACCCTCTGAAAAAAGGGACGCTGCCTGGGCAGCGTCCCTTTTTCCCTCTTCATTTCCACACAAAAACCGCCCGGACAGGCGTCCGGGCGGTTTGTTTTTTCCTTACACGGAGAACAGCAGGTCGCTGTAGACGGGGAAGGGCCAGTAGTCGATATCCATGATGCCCTCCAGATAGTCAGCGCTCTCCCGGGCCTTGTTCATGTCAGTGATGAGCACCTCGTGACAGAACTCCATGGCGGCTCTGGGCTCGGCGGGAATCCGGCCCAGGTCCTTTTCCATCTTCCCGCACTGGACCAGCAGGGCATCGGCATACTTGCCCAGCTCCTTGGCGGTGGAGCTTTCATACTTGCAGGAAACGCCCATGGCCTCCATACTGGCAGCCCGGCTGCACAGATCGGCGGTGTAGGCGGAAACGGCAGGCAGGATCTGGTGGCGGATCATGCTGGCCATGGTCTTGGCCTCAATGGTGATGACGGTGGCGTAGTTTTCAATATGGATCTCCGCACGGGCGTCAATTTCTTCCTTGGTGTAAATGCCGTGCTTGACAAACAGGTTAACATTCTTTTCCGCGTTGTACACGGGCAGGGCATCGGCGGAGGAGGCCAGGTTGGCAAGGCCACGCTTTTCAGCCTCGGCGATCCAGGCCTCATCATAGCCGTTGCCGTTGAAGATGATACGCTGATGTTCGGTGAAGACCCGCTTGATCAGCTTCTGGAGGTCGGCCTGGAAATCGGCGGAGCCCTCCAGCTCGTCGGCAAACTGCTCCAATTCCTCGGCCATGATGGTGTTCAGGGCGATGTTGGGGCCGGAGACGGACTGGGAGGAACCCGGCATACGGAACTCAAACTTGTTGCCGGTGAAGGCCATGGGGCTGGTGCGGTTGCGGTCGGTGTTGTCCTGAGGGATGGCGGGCAGCACGTCCACGCCCACCTGCAGGTTCTTCTTGCCGGAGTCCTTGAACTCAGTGCCGCTGATGATGGGCTCCACCACGCCGGCCAGCTCGTCGCCCAGGAAGATGGAGAGGACGGCAGGAGGCGCCTCCTGGG
>CAYXVM010000336.1:0-1612 GCA_964468465.1 uncultured Clostridium sp. | reverse complement strand
GGAATGGCTCAGGCGGCGTGTGCGGCTCTTGACTCAATGCATTGGGAAGGACTTGTCGGCACTCTTGCGGGCGACGACACCATTTTTGCCCTTTGCAGAACTCCCGAGCTTGCATGTCAGATGAAGGATGCCATTGCCGATTTGCTCTGAGAGGAAGATAAACGATTATGCTTGTCGATTTGAAAATCGAGAATATAGCCGTTATTGAAAAAGCGGAGCTTGAATTTGACAAGGGTCTTAATGTTATGACGGGCGAGACGGGAGCGGGAAAATCGATTGTCATTGATTCGATTAACGCAATTCTCGGCGAGAGAACTTCAAGGGAGCTTATCCGTTCGGGCTCACAGAGCGCAAGAGTATACGCTTCATTTTCGGATATAAGCGATGAAACCGAACGGCTTCTTGACGAAATGGGCATTGAAAAAATGCCCGATAAAACTCTTGTTGTCAGCCGTTCCCTTGCTGTTTCGGGCAAGAATTCCTGCCGAATCAACGGCTGCCCCGCAACCGTATCTGCCCTGAAAGAAATCGGATCGGGGCTTATCAATATTCACGGTCAGCATGACAGTCAGGCTTTGCTCTCTCCCGAAAAGCATTGCGGATTCATTGACAGCCTTGCGGAAAACGGGGAGCTTCGGAGCGAGTATAAGCAGGTGTTTTCAAAGCTTGTTGCCGTTAAGCGTGAGCTTGAGTCGCTTTATGACGCAAGGGATGAAAAGACCGCCCGCCTTGATTATCTGAATTTTCAGATAAACGAAATTACCGCCGCAAATGTCAGAGTTGGCGAGAGAGACGAGCTTTCAAAAGAAAAAGCCTTGCTTCAGAATGCGGGCAGGGTTATCAAAGCCCTTGAAAATGCATATTCCGCTCTTAAATCCGATAACGGACTTGTTGCCGGAGTTGAGGACTGCGCCCGTGAGCTTGAAGAAGCGGCGAAATATTACGGCGGTGCGGAAGAATGTGCAAAGGGAGTCAGAAACGCCGCATATGAGCTGAGCGATTTTTCCGATGAAATAAGAAATCTGACGGCTCATTTTGATTTTAACCCCGAGCGGCTCTCGGAAATTAACGAAAGACTTGATTTCCTTTACCGCCTTTCGATGAAATACGGCGCTCAGGAGAGCGACATTCTGAATTCGCTCGAAAAAGCAATTTCAGAAAAGAATGAAATTGAGGTTTCCGACGAGAGAATAGCCGAGCTTGAAGAAAAGCTTTATTCTCTTTCGGATAAAATAAAAATCCTTTCCGCAAAACTGACGGACAGTCGCATGAAAGCGGCAAAGGAATTTGAAAAAAGGGTCAAAGCCGAGCTTGAATTTCTTGACATGCCGAAGGTCACTTTTGTAGTTGACCGCAAGGCAACCGCTCTCACCTCAAAGGGTGCGGATGCGATAGAATTTCTCATCAGCGCAAACCCCGGGCAGGAGCCGAGACCGATTGCAAAGATTGCTTCGGGCGGCGAGCTGTCAAGAATCATGCTTGCGATAAAGAGCGTGCTTTCGGATAAAGACGAGGTTGCAACGCTGATATTTGACGAGATTGACACGGGTGTGAGCGGTTCCGCCGCAGAAAAGATTGCTTTGAAGCTCGGTCAGGTCTCAAAGGGCAGGCA
>CAYXVM010000335.1:0-1622 GCA_964468465.1 uncultured Clostridium sp. | reverse complement strand
AGGAGTTCCTGATGAACGAGGCCCGCTACAGCCGTCTGACCCGCGAGTTCCCCGACCGTGCTTCCGAGCTCTTCGAGCGCAACGAGAAGAACGCCATGGACCGCTATCAGCACCTGCTGAAGCTGAAGGCCATGTACGAGGGCTGAGCGTAAAGCGAAAACCGCAGCATACCATAATAAAAAGGCCGTGGGCGGAAGCCCACGGCCTTTTTGCGTGATGCACCCTGCGCTGCAAGGTTTTTCTTGCACTTTGCCGTATGGCGCCGTATGATGGGGAAAGCAGAAAAACAAGGGGGAAGGACATGGAAAGCACCACCTTTTTGACGCGGCGGCGCAATGTTGTGCTGCTGGCGATTTTATGCTGTATGCTCTGGGGCAGTGCCACGCCCTTTATTAAGATGGGCTATCGGCTGTTTGCCATCAGCGGCGGGGACACTGCCGGCCTGATCCTGTTTGCAGGCGTTCGCTTCACGCTTTCCGGCGTGCTGGTGGTGGCCATGGGCAGCATCCCCCAACATCATCTGCTGACGCCAAAAAGTTCTTCCTGGGGCATGATCCTCCGGCTGTGTTTGTTCCAGACCGTCATGCAGTACGTGTGCTACTATGTGGGTCTGGCTCACTCCACGGCGGTGAAGGCATCCATTGTCAACTCCACCGGCACCTTTTTGTGTATCCTGGTGGCAAGTCTCATCTTTCACCAGGAGCCGCTGCGGCCCCGCAAGGTGGTGGGCTGCGCCATCGGCTTTGCCGGCGTGATTTTGGTGAACCTGACGCCCCGGGGCTTTGGCGGAGGGCTGAACTTTCTGGGGGAGGGCTTTTTGCTGCTGGCGGCCCTGGCCTACGCCATCTCCTCCACACTTCTCAAGAACTACTCTGCGGCGGAAAGCCCTGTGGCCCTCAGTGGCTACCAGTTTTTGCTGGGCGGGATGATTATGATTGTGGCGGGCCTGCTCACCGGCGGACAGCTCCACCCCCAGAGCTGGACGGCTTTTCCCGTACTGGGGTATCTGGCCTTCCTCTCCGCGGCGGCCTATTCCATCTGGGGACTGCTGCTGCAGCATAACCCTGTGTCGAGGGTGGCAATCTTCGGCTTTCTGAACCCCATCTGCGGTGTGGTGCTTTCGGCGGTGCTGCTGCGGGAGAGCCAGCACATCAGCTCCCTCCAGTGCATCGCGGCTCTGGCGCTGGTCAGCGGCGGCATCTATATCATCAACCGGCCCGAAAGGGAAGAAGCGGCATGAAGCGTAAAAAAACCACCCCGAGAGGGGTGGTTTTCCTTTGTTTATGATTGCTTATTTTCCGCAGCGTTCCTTCAAGGCCTGAGCGGTGACAGCGTAGCCCTGCTCGGTGTACGTGTTGCGGGGAAGCTGGGGAACGGCCTCGCCCCGCTTTTCGTAAATGGCGGTGATGACGGCATCCAACAGCCGGGGATTCTTTACCAGGATGGGGCCGGTGAGGTGGGAGCCGAGGACATTTTTGTACCGGAAGCCCTCCGCTCCTCCCTGGGCTTCATTGCCAAAGCCCATGGCGAGGGAGGTGAGCAGGGGCGTTTCCACACCGGAGATGGTGGAGCACTTGTTCATAAAGCCCACCACAGCCCCGCTGTACAGGTCTGTGGTGCCG
>CAYXVM010000334.1:0-1622 GCA_964468465.1 uncultured Clostridium sp. | reverse complement strand
TCGCCCCTTGCAATCATAATCCCGTCTGATTCTTTAATGATTCCGTCGATATCGTCAACGCCCTCTTGATTTTCGATTTTGGCAATAATATCGATATCCTCGCCGCCGTTACGCTTCAGGAATCTGCGAAGCTCACGGATATCGTCGGCGCTTCTCGTGAACGATGCGGCGATAAAATCAACGCCGTTTTCGATGCCGAAAAGAATATCCTCCTTATCCTTTTCGCTCAGGTATTCAAGCCTGAGATGAACGCCCGGAGCGTTAACGCCCTTGTGGTTTGAGATATATCCCGAATTGCGGACTACGCATTGCATTTCGGGATATCTGACCGACAGCACGACAAGCTCAACAAGTCCGTCATCAATCAGAATTCTTGTTCCGATATCAACATCCTTCGCAAGCCCTGCATAGCTCACGCTCGCCGCAATTTCACTGCCGATGATTTTTTCGCCCGTGAGCGTGAACATCTGACCCGCTTCAAGCATTACGCCGCCGTTTTCAAAATCTCCGAGACGGATTTCGGGGCCTTTCGTATCAAGCAGAGCCGCAACGGGCATTCCTTTCTTCGCTCTGATTTTTTTGAGCATGTCAAGCCGCATTTTCTGAACCTCATGCGTGCCGTGAGAGAAGTTGAAGCGGGCAACATTCATGCCCTCCTCAACAAGCTGTTCCAATATCTCGGGGTCATCGGTTGACGGGCCGAGAGTGCATATTATTTTCGTTTTTCTCATTTAATAACCTCCACAAACAATCCGCTCCATAAAAAGTTCATAGTTTACACCATTATAATAATACTCTGAAATATTAAAATAATTAAAATCCAATCGCTTCATTTTCCCTCTTTCCCCGCTCTGAAAGAATATTTTGACAACGGTGTTATCATATGTTAAAATGATAATAATATAACCAAAAGAGGTTTTGCTATGTTTGATTATTTCAGGGTTGCCTGCGCCGTGCCCGATGTTGAGGTTGCGGATGTTGATTTCAATGTGTCTCAGACAGAAAAATATATTGAAAAGGCAAAGGATGATAATGTTGACCTGCTCGTTTTCCCGGAGCTCGGAATAACGGGCTATACCTGCGCCGACCTTTTCTTTCAGAAAACTCTGCTGAATGCCGCTCTCGGCGGAATCAAAGCTCTGCTCGGTTCAAGCAAGGGCTACTCAATGTTAATAGCCGTCGGCGCTCCGATAGCTTTTGACGGCGGTATTTATAACTGCGCCGTTGTTATTTCCGACGGAAAAATCAAAGGCATTGTTCCCAAAACCTTCATTCCGAATTACTCCGAATTTTATGAAAAAAGATGGTTCGCTTCTTCTTCGGATTTGAAAATTTCCTCTGTCAGCTCGGCTAAGCTCGGAATTGACGGCGAAAGCTACGATATTCCCGTCGGAAGCCTTGTTTTTGATGCGGGTGAAGCAAAAATCGGCATTGAAATATGCGAAGATCTCTGGGCTCCTCTGCCCCCGAGCACTATGCTCTGCCTTGAGGGTGCGGAGATAATAGTCAATCTTTCCGCAAGCAACGAAGTAATCGCAAAGCGTGAATACCGCCGCGGTCTTGTCAATCAGCAGTCCGCAAGGTGCGTTTGCGCCTATGCTTTCTGCTCGGCGGGCTGTCTT
>CAYXVM010000333.1:0-1651 GCA_964468465.1 uncultured Clostridium sp. | reverse complement strand
CTCTTTCCCCGGCGCCATAGCACTGCCGGGTGTCTGGGCCAGGGTACAGAGCTTCCCGTAAAGCCCTCCCACAGCGGCAAGCTCCTCCGCCCGGGCCCGGGGAAGTGCCGCCCAGGGTCCGGTATTCAGGGCCGCCCGCTCCTCCTCCGTCAGCGCCACCCCCTGTTCCTCCGCCATGGCTTCCACCACGGCGTAAAGGGCGGTATCGGAAAGAGCCTGCTCCTTGGCACTTTTCCCCTCCTCACCCGCCCAGTCCGGAGCCAGGCCGGCGCCATCGCAGCGTGCCGCCATGGCGGACACAGCCCGGTCCAGCCAGCAGAAATACCGCCAGGCAGGCACCTCCCGGTCATTGACGGTGAGCAAAACCTCTTCCTCCGCACCAGGTACGGCGCCGCCGGCGGAGGGCTCCTCTGCGCCGCAGCCGGCGGCAAGAAGCGCCACAAGGGCGCAAAGGACAAGCATCTTTCTCATGGCATCCCACTTCCTTCCCGCCTATGGTATGCATCGGGAAAGAAAAGCAGAACTCCAAAAAGCCCCGGACTTTCCTCCGGGGCTTGGTTTCAATCCTTGATATACGCTCTGACGCGGTACACCGCGCCGATCTCCTCCTCGCAGATCTTGCGGCAGTTCTCGATCTCCTCTTTGGGGATGGTATCCACCACCGTCATCATCACCGTGGGCACATACTTGCGCACCTCTTTGGCGAAGGACTTCATCGCCTCATAGGCCCCCTTGTGGATGGGGTGGCAAAGGGCGTTGTACTTTTCCGCGGTATCGGTATTCAGGGAGATGGAGACCATGTCGAAGCGGCCGGCAAAATCCGGGGCGATGTCCCGGCCGTGAATGAGGCTGCCGGTGCCGTTGGTGTCCATGCGGGTGTAGATCTTCTCACCCTTTTCCTTCATCCGGTCGATGACCCAGCAGATATCGTCGATGCGGTAGCTGGGCTCGCCGAAGCCCACAAACACCAGCTGGCGGTATTTACTGAGGTCATGGCTCTCAATGGAGTCGAGAATTTCTTCCTTGGTGGGCTCCCGCTTGAGCCACAGGTTATGCGTATAGATGCTGCCGCCGGAGTTGTTGTGCCGCAGGCAGAACTCGCAGTTGAAGTTGCAGCGGTTGGTGGGGTTCACATACAGGTTGTCCCCATATTCATAGGTGATGGTAAAGCCTTTTTCCATAATCACTCTTCCTTAACAGCCATCCGGATGCAGCGCATCCGGAATGAATTCTCCGTCTTGATCTGCCGGTCCGCGGCCCAGTCGGGCCCGGAAGGTTCCAAATCCGCGCCGAAATTCAAACGCTCCCTTCAAGGCCGTAG
The DNA here is from genome assembly GCA_964468465.1 of uncultured Clostridium sp. GTDB lineage: Bacteria > Bacillota > Clostridia > Oscillospirales > Acutalibacteraceae > CAG-177. Next base: position 330 of record CAYXVM010000333.1, on the reverse strand, counting down.
AGCCGGAGGCCATTTTCCCAGGTGATGCGCTCCATCTCGGCAGGGGTCACGTTTTTCCACTCCGCCAGCTTTTCGATGACGTAGGAAAGATACCGGCTGTCGTTCCGCTTGCCCCGGAAGGGCACCGGCGTCAGGTAGGGCGCGTCGGTCTCCACCACCATGCGCTCCAGGGGCGTGACCGCCGCCACCTCCGGGGCCCGGCGGGCGTTTTTATAGGTGATGGGGCCGTCAAAGCCCAGGTACCAGCCCCGCCTCAAAAGCTCCCGGGCCATTTCGGGGCTGCCGGAAAAGCAGTGGAACACCCCCCGCAGCGCCGGATACTCCAGCACG
>CAYXVM010000332.1:0-1673 GCA_964468465.1 uncultured Clostridium sp. | reverse complement strand
TGAGGTTGACGGTTCAAATGCACTTGTTCAGCTTTTTGAAAGCGCAACGGGCATTAACCTTGCTCAGAGCAAGGTCAGATTCCTCGGCAGACAGATGGAGCTCGGCCTTTCGCTCGATATGCTCGGCAGAGTCTTTGACGGCCTGGGCAGACCCATTGACGGCGGCCCCGAGATTATCCCCGAAAAGCGTGCGGATGTCAACGGCGTTCCGATGAATCCCGCCGCAAGAAGCTATCCGCAGGAATTTATTCAGACAGGCGTTTCGGCTATCGACGGTCTTAATACTCTTGTCAGAGGTCAGAAGCTTCCGATTTTCTCCGCTTCGGGTCTTCCCCATGCCGAGCTTGCCGCTCAGATTGCAAGGCAGGCAAAGGTCAGAGGCGCAAACGAGCAGTTTGCCGTTGTTTTTGCCGCAATGGGTATCACTTTTGAAGAATCCGATTATTTCGTTCAGAGCTTCAAAAAGACCGGCGCGCTTGACAGAACGGTTATGTTCTCCAACCTCGCCAACGACCCTGCAATTGAAAGAATCGCAACCCCGAAAATGGCATTGACCGCCGCAGAATATCTTGCTTTCGACAAAGGAATGCATGTTCTTGTTATTCTGACCGATATCACGAACTATGCCGACGCTTTGCGTGAGGTTTCCGCCGCCCGCAAGGAAGTTCCCGGAAGACGAGGATATCCCGGATATATGTATACCGACCTTGCCTCGATTTATGAAAGAGCCGGCAGGCAGAGAGGCAAAGAGGGCAGCATAACCATGATTCCCATTCTCACCATGCCCGAGGATGACAAGACCCACCCGATTCCCGACCTTACCGGCTACATCACCGAGGGTCAGATTATTCTCAGCCGTGAGCTTTACAGAAAAGGCGTTAACCCGCCGATTGATGTTCTTCCGTCTCTTTCCCGTCTTAAAGACAAGGGTATCGGAGAGGGCAAAACGAGAAAAGACCATTCAAACACCATGAACCAGCTTTTCTCGGCTTATGCACGAGGCAAGGACGCAAAAGAGCTTATGGTTATTCTCGGCGAAGCGGCTCTTACCGATATGGATAAGCTTTATGCAAAATTTGCCGATGAATTTGAAAAGGTTTATGTTTCACAGGGCTTTGAAACCGACAGAGATATTGAAGAAACCCTCGATATCGGCTGGAAGCTGCTTTCAATTCTGCCCAGAAGCGAGCTGAGAAGAATCAGCGACGAACTGCTTGATAAATACTACGGCAAGGTTTGACTTTTAACCGCAAAAATCAATCGGAGGGAAGTGATACCCCATGGCAATCCTGAATGTTAACCCGACAAGAATGGAGCTTACCAATCTCAAACGCAAGCTTGCGACCGCCCGCAGAGGGCATAAGTTGCTTAAAGATAAGCGTGATGAGCTTATGCGCCGTTTTCTTGAGATGGTGAGAGAAAATAAGGCGCTTAGAATTGAGGTTGAGGAGGGCATCCGAAAGGCCAACGCCGCCATGTCGGTTGCGGGATGCGTTATGAGCGATAAAAGCCTTGATGTTGCGCTGATGCTTCCGAGGCAGGAAATGCAGCTTGAGGTCAGCGAAAAGAATATTATGAGCGTTATGATTCCCGTTTTTGATGTAAAATTCAAAACAGCCGATGAAAACGACATTTATTCCTACGGCTTTGCCGAAACCTCGGGCGAGCTTGAC
>CAYXVM010000331.1:0-1674 GCA_964468465.1 uncultured Clostridium sp. | reverse complement strand
TTGCATGGAAGCTGCGCTGTGATGAAAGAGTGGTTAACCTTGAAAGAACCAATTTCAGATATGTAACAAGAGAACAAATTCCCGATGAAATAGATTTTGCTTCGGTTGATGTTTCGTTTATTTCTCTGAAGCTGATTTTGCCTGTAATGAATACTTTGCTGAAAGACGGCGGGTGTTCGGTTTGCCTTATAAAGCCTCAGTTTGAAGCGGGCAAAGAGAATATCGGCAAAAAAGGCGTTGTCAGAGACAAAGGCGTTCATGCTAAGGTTGTTGAAAACATAACCGAATTTGCTTCTCAGAACGGCTTTGAGGTTATTTCGGCGGATTTTTCGCCGATAAAAGGTCCCGAGGGAAATATTGAATACCTAATGTATATAAAGAAAAAATCCGGGGGCGGAATGCTGTGGAGCGGCTCGCCCGAGGAGCTTGTTGAGCGTTCGCATGAATGTCTCGACTGAAAAGGAGAAGAGAGAATGAAAATTGCTCTTATGCCTAATCTGACCCGAGCGGAAGCGTTCGGAGTGACAAAAGGAATATATAACAGCCTGCTGAAGCTCGGCGCAAAGCTTCTTATCCCCGCAGAATTGAAAAACGATTTCGGATTTGCTCAAGCGGAGTTTCTGCCTGCCGAGGCAGCGATTGATGAGTGCGATGCGGTTATAGCGGTCGGCGGCGACGGCTCGATTATTCACGCCGCAAAGCTTGCCGCCGTCAGGCAAAAGCCGATTCTCGGAGTTAATGCGGGCAGGCTTGCTTTTATGGCGGGTCTTGAGGATAATGAGCTTGATTTGCTCTCCGAGCTTATGGATGGGAGCTACGCTCTTGACAAACGCCTTATGCTTAAAACAAGCATTGTTAAAGACGGCGAGGCAATATTCAGCGATTGCTGCGTCAACGATTGCCTGATAATCAACAAAGAAAGGCAGAGAATGACAGCGATTGATGTTGCGCTTGACGGCAAACGGTTTAACAGCTATCTGTGTGACGGCGTTCTGATTTCAACGCCGACGGGTTCAACCGCTTATTCTCTTTCGGCGGGAGGACCGATAGTTGACCCCGAGCTTGAAAGCATATTGCTGACCCCTATTTGCCCCCATTCGCTCGTTGACCGTTCGCTGATTTTCAGACCCAATGCAGAAATAACCGTTGAATCGGCTGAAAACTGCGCTCTCTGCGTTTCAAATGACGGAACAAATCCGCTACCCGTTGAGCCGGGGTGCAGGGTTGTTGTTTCAAGAGCGGAATTTACGGCGAATTTCATCAGAATCAAATCGGATAATTTTATTGATATTCTTTATAAAAAATTAGCGCAGAGGCGATAAGAGTTTGCCGACTGATGCGAAAGGATGAGACTGTGAAAAAGAAAAGACATGAAACGATATTGAGGCTGATTGAGCAAAACTGCCTTTCAACCCAGACCGAACTGCTTGAATTGCTGAAAAAAGAGGGATTCGATACCACTCAGGCGACCGTTTCAAGAGATATCAAGGATTTAAGATTGGTTAAAAAGGTCGATGAGCTCGGCAGAAGCCGTTATGCCGTTGACAGCGGCGATTCGGGCGAGCTTCTCGGAAAATACAGAAGCATTTTCAGCCATTCGGTCATTTCTGCCGAGTATGAGGGCAACACTCTTGTTATCCGCTGTTACACGGGAATGGCTCAGGCGGCGTGTGC
>CAYXVM010000330.1:0-1691 GCA_964468465.1 uncultured Clostridium sp. | reverse complement strand
AAGCGGGCCGAGGAGCACGACCGTGTGAAGCACGGGGTGTAAACCCGCCCGACTTTGTCCGGGATATACTACCGGCAGGAAAAATCAAAGAAAACTTGCAAAGAAAAGCCCTGAAATTCGGGGCTTTTCTTTTTATTTGCAGGAAAGATTTCAAATAAGACCAAAAGGAGGAGAAATCCCCTGAAAAATCATACAACTTTTGAGGAATGCCAAAGGAATTTGCCTTGCAAACTGACGGATACGGGCCTATAATTGATAAGAAATATTGATAATGTGTGTGAGGGAATGAACCGAAGGAAAGCAGAAACTGCATCCGGTTCATTTTGTTATGGTCCCTCACGAAACCGAAGGAGTGAAAGCAATGACAGAGTTTACCTCCGGTGTCGATCTCTCCCTGATGGAAGGCGTGCTGCGCCAGTATCAGGAGGACTCCACCAGCCTTATCATGATCCTTCAGCAGGCACAGACCATTTATGGCTATCTGCCTCAGGAAGTGATCTATCACGTGGCCGAGCGCACCGGCAACAGCCCTGCCAAAGTCATGGGCGTGGCGACGTTCTACAGCTATTTCCGCCTGAAGCCCATGGGCACTTATCAGATCATGCTGTGCCAGGGCACGGCCTGCCACGTCAACGGCGCTGAGCGCATCCAGGCCGCCATCACCCAGGAGCTGGGCATCCGCAACGGTGAGACCACCGAGGACGGGATGTTCACCCTCAACGAGGTGGCCTGCCTGGGCTGCTGCTCCCTGGCTCCCGTTATGATGATCAACGGCGACACTTACGGCGGCCTCACCCCGGAGAAGACCATCCGCATCCTCCGGGAGCTGCGCAAGCGCGAGGGCGGCGGCGGCATCCGGATCCTGGTGGGTCAGGGCAGCTGCGGCGTGTCCGCCGGTGCCACCCGCGTGGCCAAGGTCCTGGCCGGGCATCTGTCCGCCACCGACAGCTTCACCGTGGAAAAGACCGGCTGCATCGGCATGTGCTACCTGGAGCCCATCGTGGACATCTACGAAGGGGAGAAGCTGCTGCACCGCCTGGTGAAGGTCAGCGAGAACGACGCGCTGCCCATCGTGGAGGCCGTCCGGAAGAAGGACTTCTCCTCCCTGGAGCACCTGTTCATCAGCGAGGATGATGCCCGCTTCCTGAAGAAGCAGAAGCGCGTGGCCCTGCGCCACTGCGGCCTTATCGACCCCACCAGCATCGACGACTATATCCGTCACGACGGCTACCAGGCCCTGGACAAGGCCCTGCGCATGAGCCCCGAAGAGGTCATCGAGGAGATCAAGGTCTCCGGTCTGGCCGGACGCGGCGGCGCAGGCTTCCCCACCTGGTTCAAGTGGAACGCCGCCCGCCAGGCAGAGGGGGAGAACAAGCACCTCATCTGTAACGCCGACGAGGGCGATCCCGGTGCCTTCATGGACCGCGCCGTCATCGAGTCTGACCCCCATGCCCTCATCGAAGGCATGCTCATCGGCGCATACGCCATCGGGGCCAAGGACATGTATGTCTATATCCGCGCCGAGTACCCCCTGGCCGTGGAACACCTGGGCCAGGCCATCGAGCAGGCCCGCGGCCGCGGCCTGCTGGGCGAGAACATCCTGGGCACCGGCTTCTCCTGCGACCTGCACATCAAGATCGGCGCAGGCGCCTTCGTCTGCGGCGAGGAGACCGCCCTCATCGAGTCAATGG
>CAYXVM010000329.1:0-1702 GCA_964468465.1 uncultured Clostridium sp. | reverse complement strand
GATTTCGCCCGAAAGAATGATATCCATGTAGCGTTCAACATCGGCTTTTTCGTGAGCGATAGTCATGTTCTGACCGCCGATTACATATGACGGACGGAGAAGAACGGGGTAGCCGAGAGTTTCGGCGGCGTCAAGAGCCTCCTGCTTTGTCATAACGCCCATGCCCTTAGGTCTGCGGATTGCAAATTTTTCAAGAAGTGCGTCAAAACGCTCTCTGTCCTCTGCGGTGTCAATGCCGTCAGCGGATGTGCCGAGAATTCTGATTCCGTTTTCGTCAAGGAATTTTGTGAGCTTGATAGCGGTCTGACCGCCGAATGCAACAACAACGCCCATGGGCTTTTCAACCTTGATGATGTTCATAACATCTTCGGGAGTCAGAGGCTCAAAATAAAGTCTGTCAGCCGTGTCGTAATCGGTTGATACTGTTTCGGGGTTATTGTTAACTATTGCAACCTCATAGCCAAGGTCTTTAAGAGTCCAGACGCAGTGAACGGATGAATAGTCGAATTCAATGCCCTGACCGATTCTGATGGGGCCCGAGCCGAGAACGATAACCCTTTCTTTGCCGTCCTCTTTAATGAAGCCTCTTGCTTCGCAGTCGTCATCATAGGTTGAATAGAAATACGGGGTTGTGGCGTTGAACTCTGCGGCGCAGGTGTCAACGATTTTATAAACGGCGTCCTTGTGAGCGGGAAGCTCGTCAACGCCCGAAAGGCGCTTCAAAGCGGCGTCGGTATAGCCAAAGTTTTTGCCCTCATAATATTTTTCGGCGGTGAGATTTCCACCTTCAATTGATTTTTCAAAATCGGCAAGATTTTTGAGCTTGTAAAGGAACCATTCGGTAACCTTGGTCAGTTCAAAGATTTTGCTGATGGGCATTCCGCTCTTGATTGCCTCAAAGATTGAGAACAGACGCATATCGTCAGTCTCTTTCAGGCGTTCTTCAAGCGGAGCGTCGGTTTTCGGGGCGGCATTGAGAGTATCAAGCGATATCTCTGCGCCTCTGACGGCTTTCATTATCGCCATTTCAAATGACGGGCCGATTGCCATAGCCTCGCCCGTTGCCTTCATCTGAGTGCCGAGCTTGCGGCTGGCGTTAACGAATTTATCAAACGGCCATTTGGGGAGCGTGACAACGATATAGTCAACGGCCGGTTCGAAGCATGCGCAGGTCTTGCCGGTGATATCGTTCTTTATTTCGTCAAGAGTATAGCCGAGAGCGAGCTTTGCCGTTACCTTTGCAATGGGATATCCCGTTGCTTTACTTGCAAGAGCAGATGAACGTGAAACTCTGGGGTTAACCTCGATAACGGCATAATCCATGCTGTTGGGGTCAAGAGCAAACTGGCAGTTACAGCCGCCGATTATTCCGAGAGCGTTAACTATATCAAGAGCCGCCTTGCGGAGCATCTGAAACTCAGCGTTTGCAAGTGTAAGAGCGGGAGCAACAACTATGCTGTCGCCCGTGTGGATTCCAACGGGGTCAAAGTTTTCCATGCTGCAAACCGCAACGCAGTTGCCTGCGCTGTCACGCATGGTTTCAAACTCAATTTCTTTCCAGCCGTAGATATATTTTTCAACAAGAACCTGAGTAATGGGGGAGAGGTCAAGACCTGTTTTTGCAATAACGGCAAGCTCCTCGGGATTCTCGGCAACTCCGCCGCCTCCGCCGCCGAGGGTGAATGCGGGTCTGATGATGATG
>CAYXVM010000328.1:0-1727 GCA_964468465.1 uncultured Clostridium sp. | reverse complement strand
TTGCCCTGCATCAGGCAGGCTTCACTAACGCCATTGCCTGCCTCGGAACGGCTTTCACGAACGAGCAGGCGAATCTGCTTTCAAGATATGCCGATGAAATTCTGATTTGCTATGACAATGACGGCGCAGGCAGAGCCGCAACGGAAAGAGCGCTTGAAGTGCTCGGCAGAACGGGGCTGAAGCTGAGAGTTGTTCAGATGAGGGGCGGCAAGGATGCTGACGAGATTATCCGTGTTCACGGCAAGGAGAGGTTTGCCGACCTGCTGAAAGAAGCGGCGAACAAAACCGAATATAAGTTGCTCGAACAGCGGAAAAAATTTGATTTGGATACCGATGACGGCAAGCTTCGCTTTTTGACCTCGGCGGCTCAGATTCTTGCAGGTTGCGGAAGCATAGAGCAGGATATTTACGCAACGAGGCTTGCGAACGAGCTTGGAGTCGGCGTTGAGAGCGTCAAGGCTCAGATAAAATCGGCGGGCATGCAGCTCAAACGCCTTGAAAAGGTCAAGGCAAGGCAGAAAGCCGATGAAATGCTTGAAAAAAGCTTTGAGGATAAAAACAATCCCGAACGCTCAAAAAATATCAGGGCGGCGAGAGCGGAAGAAACGCTCATTGCCTCTTTCATGAGAAACCCTGATTTTTATTATAAATTGAAAGATAAAATTTCACCGCAAAACTTCGTTACCTCATTCAACCGCAGGGTCATGGAATGTCTTATCCGCATTCTTGAGATCGGCTCGGAGCCTGAACTCAGCGAATTTTCGGCGGAGTTTACTCCCGAGGAAATGGATTCGGTAACCAGAATTTTTCATCTTTCAGAAAATCTCGGAAACACTCTTAAAGAGTGTGAAGACTGTATCGGCGTTCTCACGGAGAAATCCGCCGCAAAAATAACGGATGCATCCGCCATGAGCGACGAAGAATTTTTAAAGCTGTTTAAGAAAAAATAACTGTAAGGATGTGTGACTATGGAAGGAAACGAGAAGAAGATGCCTTTTAAATCCCTTGTTGAAAAGGGTAAGGCGTCTGGCAGACTGACAACGCAGGAGATCGATACGGCGATTATCGAGATGGATCTTGATATCGAGGAGCTTGACAAGCTCTACGAAACTCTTGAAAGCAACAACATCGAGATCATCGACGATCTGTCGAGCGTCGCAATCGAAAATTTTGATGTCGATCTTCCGAAAACCCTTGATATCGGTTCGAGCGACGACAAGAACATGACGGTTGACGACCCCGTCAAGGTTTACCTCAAAGAGATCGGCAGAGTTCCTCTGCTGACTCCCGAAGAAGAAATCGAGCTTGCAATCAGAATTTCTGATGACGATCAGAAAGCAAAGCAGAGACTTGCCGAGGCAAACCTGCGCCTTGTTGTCAGCATTGCAAAAAGATATGTCGGCAGGGGAATGCAGTTCCTTGATCTGATTCAGGAGGGCAACCTCGGCCTTATCAAAGCGGTTGATAAGTTTGACTACACAAAGGGATTCAAATTTTCGACCTATGCGACATGGTGGATAAGACAGGCGATAACAAGAGCCATTGCCGACCAGGCAAGAACCATAAGAATACCCGTTCATATGGTTGAAACCATAAACAAGGTCAAAAAGACAAACAGCCAGCTTCTTCATAAAAACGGCAGAGACCCCACGGCTGAGGAAATCGCCGCAGAGCTTGATATGCCTGTTGAAAAGGTTCGTGAGATTCTGCGTGTTGCTCAGGAACCC
>CAYXVM010000327.1:0-1749 GCA_964468465.1 uncultured Clostridium sp. | reverse complement strand
TTAACTCCGTGCTTGGCAATCAGCTTTTTAATAAGCTCCTTAGCCTGATTGCGCTGTGCCTCCGAATGAGTGACATATATAACGCCCGTATCAAGAACCTTTCCCGTTGCGGCAACAACCGCAACCTTACAGCCGGTTCTGTAGCCGGGGTCAAGACCGATAACAACCTTGCCCTTGACGGGAGGAGCGAGAAGAAGCTCTTTTGTGTTGAGAGCAAAAACCTTTATTGCGCTTGCCGCCGCATTCTCGGTCAGCATGTTTCTGATTTCACGCTCAATTGAAGGATAAATCAGCCTGCCGTAAGCGTCTTCTCCTGCGGCACGAACCGCCTCGGTGCAGGGCGAGCCTGCGGGATTGAGAGTAACGCTTGTTATAACATTAGCCGCTTTAACCGCATCAAGAGAAACGCTGACCTTGAGAAACTTTTCTTTTTCGCCTCTGTCGATTGCAAGAACTCTGTGACCTGCAATTTTGTTAACAGGTTCGGAATAATCGTAATACATTGTATATACGCTGTCTGCATTTTTATCTGCGGCAGTGACGGTAACAACTCCGATAACCGAAAAAAGATTACGGAGTCTGCGGCGGATATCGGCATTGTCCGAAATATTCTCTGCAATGATATCCAATGCGCCTTTTAATGCGTCCTCGGCATTTTCAACTCCCTTTTCGGGATCAATATAAGCCTGAGCAAGCTCAATGGGAGCGGCTGAATCGGGCTTTTGCTCAAAAATTTCATCAGCGAGAGGTTCAAGCCCTTTTTCTTTGGCGATTGATGCTCTTGTTCTTCTTTTGGGTCTGAAAGGTCTGTAAATATCTTCAATTTCCGCAAGCGTTGCCGCCTTGTCAAGAGCCGCAGCAATTTCTTCGGTCATTTTTTCCTGACCTTCAATTGAAGCTCTGACTTCTTCTCTGCGTTTATCAAGATTTCTTAGGTATTCAAGTCTTTCAGAAAGCTCACGGATAACCTGATCGTCAAGTGTTCCATGCGCTTCTTTTCTGTAACGGGCAATGAACGGTATTGTGTTGCCCTCATCAATAAGCTTGACCGTGTTTTCAACCTGCCATTTTTGAAGTCCGAACTGTTCGGTCAACTGCTGAATAATTTCCATCTGAATGCTCCTTATTTGTTCTTTAATTGTCTGATGTCTCTGCCGATAAACAGCAAAGATACATATTCGCCGATTATTCTTGAAGTTATTCTTTGAGAATATTTTGCTTCAAGCTCGGTGTCGGTTAAGTTTGTGCTGATTATGACGGGTTTTGAGCGGTTGTTCCGTGTGTTAACAATATTATAAACCGCCGCCGTAGTGAATTGAGTAGAAAATTCCGAGCCAAGGTCGTCGATAATGAGTAAATCGCAGTCAAGAACTTCTTTTTCTCTTTCTCCCGAGTTGCTGTAGCTGAATTTTTCTTTTTCAAGAGAGGAAAGGAGATTCTGAGCCGAATCGTATATAACTCTGAACCCTTTCTTTGCAACGACATTTGCAATTGCAAGAGAAAGATGAGTTTTTCCGAGCCCCGTAGCCCCGTGCATATAAAGACTTTCCGATTCGGGCGAAAAATCATCTGCGTAGCACTTGCAGTATTCAAGTATTTCGCTCATTCGCTTTTTGGGCGAAACGCCGAGACGGCTGTCAACGGGCAGGGGATAGTAGTCAAGGCTGAAATTATCAAATCTGCATTTTTCGCTTGGAGAAACAGAGGCAAGCTCTTGCCCCGCAAGCTCTTTGAGTAATTGTCTTCTGC
>CAYXVM010000326.1:0-1750 GCA_964468465.1 uncultured Clostridium sp. | reverse complement strand
GCTTTGGAGTTCCGCCGATTGCGGGAGCAATTCTGCTCTGCGTTCTGACGGCGGTTTCAATAATGGGCGGTCTGAAAAGAATATCGGCTCTGTCCGAAAAGCTCATTCCCGTGCTTTCGGGAGCTTTTATTCTTGCGTGCTTTATCATAATCGCAAAAAATCACGAAAATCTGCTACCGTGCCTCAAAAGCATTATCAGGGAGGCGTTCACCCTCAGGGCGGCGGCAGGCTTCGGAATGGCAAAGGCGGCAAGATACGGCGTTTCAAGAGGAGTTTTCTCGAATGAAGCGGGGCTCGGCAGCAGCGCAATAATCCACGCCGCAGCCGACTGCAAATGCTCGGGCGAGCAGGGCATGTGGGGAATTCTTGAGGTATTCATCGACACGGTGTTTATGTGCACGGTAACTGCGGCGGCGATTCTGACAAGCGGCGTGTGGCAGCCCGGCTCTGCCCTCAACGGCGTTGAGCTGTGCTCGGCGGTCTTTGAAAGCGCATTCGGCAAAGCGGGCGGATATTTTCTGAACGCCTGCATCTGTCTTTTCGCCTTTGCAACCCTCGTTGCCTGGTCTTATTACGGAAAAAGCGGCTCGGAATATCTTTTCGGGCAAAAGAGCGGAAAAATCTATAACATTCTTTATATCGTCGCCGCCTTTGCGGGCAGCCTTATCCGGCTTGAAAGCGTATGGAGCATTTCGGACACTCTTAACGGTCTTATGGCAATACCAAACATCTTTGCTCTGCTTTTGCTCTCAAAAAAGGCAATTAATTCACTTAATTCCGCAAAATAGTAATATTTTTTCATTTCTACCACTACCAATTGCAATACCGATGTGCTATAATATAAAGAAAATTCGTTCAAGGAAGGATGTTTTAAATGAATATAGCAGAAAACGTTAAGTATGTCGGCGTCAATGACCACGATATCGACCTGTTTGAGGGGCAGTATGTCGTTGAAAACGGCATGGCTTACAACTCCTATCTGATTATCGACGAAAAAACGGCGGTAATGGACAGCGTCGACGCCCGTTTTGGCGATGAATGGCTCGGCAACATCAAAGCCGCTCTCGGCGAAAAAGCTCCCGATTATCTTATCGTTCAGCACATGGAGCCCGACCATTCCGCCAACATCAACGCATTTATGCAGGCATATCCGCAGGCTACCGTTGTTGCTTCGGCAAAGGCTTTTGCAATGATGAAGCAGTTCTACGGCTCGGATTACGCCGACAGACAGATTGTTGTTTCGGAGGGCGACACCCTTTCGCTCGGCGGCAGAGAGCTTAAATTCTTCACCGCACCGATGGTTCATTGGCCCGAGGTTATCGTCACCTATGACAGCACCGACAAGGTTCTTTTCTCCGCTGATGCGTTCGGCAAGTTCGGCGCTCTTGATGCCGATGAGGATTGGGCGTGCGAAGCCCGCCGCTATTATTTCGGAATCGTCGGAAAATACGGCGCTCAGGCTCAGGCTCTGCTCAAAAAAGCCTCAACGCTTGATATCAAAACCATTTGCCCGCTTCACGGCCCCGTTCTCAGCGAAAATCTTGAATATTATCTCGGACTTTACAATACGTGGACAACCTACGGCGTTGAGACCGACGGCGTTATGATCGCATACACCTCGGTTTACGGCAACACGAAGAAAGCCGCCCTGCTTCTTGAAGAAAAGCTCAAAGAAAAGGGCTGCCCCAAGGTTGCCGTCAATGACCTTGCACGCTGTGACATGGCAGAGGCGGTGGAGGATGCGTTCCGC
>CAYXVM010000325.1:0-1764 GCA_964468465.1 uncultured Clostridium sp. | reverse complement strand
GCTTCTTGCCGAAAAAACAGCTCCGCTTGCAGTCGCCGTAGGAGCAGAGCTTGCGTTTGCCGACCTCTGAACAGCTGCCGATACAATATTCTTACTTGTCGATACATCAAAATTATTTTCCGTATTGATAAAGTTTTCAATCTCGGATATGTCTTTACCGCCTGTGAGCATAACAACGCCGTTAAAATCCGTTTCCGCAATCTGATTTACCTCATCGCAAAGCTGCAAATACTCAATTTCAATAGCCTCTCTGTCAACATCGTCCTGATAAGTTCCGTTTGCCGACTGTTTGGCTAAGCTTCTTGCCCTGTGAATTATGGCAACAGTTTCGCCGAGTGCCCCCTCGAATGTCTGGATAAGCGATACTCCGTCCTCGCAATTTTTCACAGTCTGCTTCATACCAAATATCTGCGAACGCATTTTTTCGGATACGGCAAGACCCGCCGCATTATCGCCTGCACGGTTGATCGCATAGCCCGACGAGAGCTTTTCCAAGGATTTGGAAAGCTTGCTGTTATTCTTTTTAAATCCCGACTTGCACATGGGGTTTAAAAGCGGTATAATATAATCACTTCCAGAAGGAGTGATTGGAGTGAAAAATCGAAGTAAGTCACGCAAGCAAACGCCATGGGATAATAATTCAGAACCAACAGCAACACAGAGGTTTATACAAATGCAACATAGGAATCATTATGAACAAAGGCATCCAAAACTAAGAGAAACAGGCGAAGCAGAAATGATAAATTCATATGAACCAACAGTGTGCCCCTATTGCGGTTCAGAGAATTTTATAAAGATAGGATACGACCCGAATGGAATACGAAGGTATCAATGCAAATGCGGAAAGAAATTCAAACCAACAACAGGCACGATTTTTGATTCAAGGAAAATATCAGTCAGCGAGTGGATTGAATTTTGTCTCAATATTTTTCGCTATGTCAGTCTAAATGCGGATTCATGGAATAATCGCAACGCTGTATCCACTTCTAAATACTGGCTTGAAAAGCTATTCCTGATTCTTGAAAATTCGCAAAACAACGTTGTTTTATCAGGAACGGTATGGCTTGATGAAACCTACTATTCGATTATTATGAGAGACAGAGAACACGATGAAAATGGCAATTTGCTCAGAGGACTGTCAAGAAATCAAATCTGTATCGGAGTTGCGACTGATAAAAAACATACAGTGTGCATTATGGAAGGCTATGGCAAGCCATCGCAAAAACGAAGTTTTCAAGCATTCAAAGATCATATTCAAGTCGGCTCTACACTGATTCATGACAAAGAAAAAACGCATAAAAAACTTGTTAACGAACTTGCTTTAAAATCCGTCTGCTATGCTTCTAATGACATGAAAGGTTTGGCTGATAGTGAGAATCCACTTGACCCTGTGAATAGAATTCACTGTCTCCTGAAAATGTTTCTGAATGCTCATAGTGGATTCAGCAGAGATGATTTGCAAAACTATTTGAACCTCTATGCATTCGTTATCAACCCTCCGACTGATCACCTTGAGAAAGTCGAGAAAATCATCAAAATGGTTTTTGAAAATCCCAAATCATTGCGCTATCGAGATCAATTCGGCTAATTTATGTAAGTTTTACACCCCATGTGCAAGTCGGGATTTTTAAAAAAATAAAAACAGTTGTTAAGGAGTGTTTTTCTGTGAGAAAAATACCGACCTATGAGGAACTTCTTGCGCAGAATTCCGCTCTGAAAAAGCAGGTAAAATATCTTTCCGAAAAGAATGAAAAGCTTGAAATA
>CAYXVM010000324.1:0-1788 GCA_964468465.1 uncultured Clostridium sp. | reverse complement strand
GCCTTGAATTTGTGAGAGCCTCAGCGCTTAGAACGGCGATATCGGCAAGGTTTTCCGCTCCGTTAAGCCACGGCTCTTTTTCTTCGATAAGGCTGTACGCCTTGCCGATGAGATTATAGGTTGCGGGGTTCATTTCGCCGAGCGGATGAAGCTGGTCGCCGATTGAACAGCCTGCGCCGTTCGCAACGCTCAGAGAGGTTTCGTAAATCAATGCGTTGGGGTGCTTGAAGCCGCCGAATTCTCCCCATGAATGGTGAAATTTGCCCGTCATGCCGAGAAAATCGGTGTTTTCAAGGGTTCTTGCGTAAGCGGCGGAGAGCGGAAAGTGGTCGTAGCCCCAGCCGCCCGTCGGCAGGCTTTCAAGCTCCTGATGGGTGCTGCGGTTGATAAAATCATAATCACCCTTGGGCAGATGACCCGCATTGTGAAAAATCGTTGCGGTGTCGCTGTATTTTCTGACGGCACGGTTGACCGTGTCAAAATATTTATCAAGCGTTATTCTTGCAAATTTGTTTCTGTCGTCCTCATTATTGATGTCAAGACCCTGCTCTTTCATAAGCCTTCGGCAGTTTTCGCAGTAGCAAACTCTTTGGCCGACAATGTCAAAGAAAATACCGCAGGGATTGTATTTCCGCATGACCTCCTCGGTCTGGGCGGCGAGCAGGTCAAGATACGGGGAGTTGAAACACAGAAAATGAAAATGCGGCTGTTCCCATTCCTTTTTTTGTTCCTCGGGGTCGGGAGAGAAGCAAAGAAGATATTCGGGGTGCTTTTCGGCTTCCTTTTCGTCAAGACCTGCGGAAATATAAACGGGAGCGTTAACTCCGATTTCCTTGCAGGCTTCAAGCTGTGCACCGAGCAAATCAAATTTCAGACCGGGGTGCATTTCGTTAACCTCGGTCGGATGATAAGAATAGCCGTGGTGGCATTTTGAAAAAACGGTTATGGAATTGATGTGACCCGCTTTCAGAGCCGCCTGAAACTGTTCTTTGCTGAAATTATCGCCGACTGAAAGCGTGCCGTTGGTGTGAAAATCAAGATGAATCTGTCTTTTTCTGATGTTATTCATGTTATCCTCCGATAAGTTATTTTTCTTTTGAATGTCTCATAAAAAATATGAGCATTTCGTCAATTGCTTTTACCGATTCGGGATTTTCGGGATAAAGCACGCTGAAAACATGGGGAAGGTCTTTACCGTTCGTTTTTTCCCAATCGGATAAATATGCCGTGCCGCCCCTTGACTTGATATCGTTGAACAGCCTTCTTGTCGGCTCTCTGCCGACGAAATCACCTGAACTTGTAACAAGAAACGCAGGCGGAAGCTCCGTCACATCAAGCAGTTTATCAATGTCAACATATTTACCGAAAGGCTTGTTTTCAAAGCTTTTTCCGAGAACGGTTGCAAAATTCATGCCGACAAAACCTCTGTTCGGCTGCAAATACGCAACGGGAGAGGTGAGCCCGAGAGCGGTAATCTTTATTTCGGGGTCAACGGCGTCAAACGCTTTTCTCAGTTCGCCGCTTCTGCAAAGAGCGGCGGCAAACGAAGCAAGCTGACCGCCCGCCGAATCGCCCGTGAGCAGAATTTTGATTCTGTCGCAAGGGTAATCGCTGAGATGAAGATTTATGTATTTCAAAGCCTGCATAACATCGCAGAGCTGTTCGTTCATGCAGACCTCAGGAGCAAGGCGATAACTCATGCTGAAAACGGCAAAGCCCCGCTTTGCGATTGAAAGGCAGTAGTTTTTGTTCAGCTCCTTGGTGCCGTAAGACCAGCCGCCGCCGTGA
>CAYXVM010000323.1:0-1791 GCA_964468465.1 uncultured Clostridium sp. | reverse complement strand
CCTTATAAGCATTACGGACTCAAAAAGGTTATTTTCGCTCTCGTTATCATTGTTGCCGTTTCGATTTCGTGCTATTTCAGCGTCAGAACGGTTCAGAAGGATACTTTTGAATATGATCAGAAGCAGTCCGGCTATGAGCTTTCAAAATTCAGCAACACGGGCTATCTGACCACGCTTGACATCGACTATGTTTCAAGCATCGAATATGACCGCACCAATCCCGATGTAACATCAAATTATAAAATCATCAAGGATGAAACCAAGCCGGTAACATCGGTTCGCCAATACGCTCTGAACTGCGACGAAAACATTCAGACAATCAATATCGGAGCGGGCGTTACCTATGTTGACCCCAAAGCGTTTTATTCCTGCTGGGCGCTCAGGCAGATTGAGGTTGACGAAAGCAATCCCAATTACTGCGACATCGACGGAGTATTATATAATAAGGATAAAACGGAAATTATCTGCCGCCCCTGCGACCATGACACATATCTTGCCGAAAAATACGGCTACGCAAAATATGACGCAAACGGCTACAGAATCGAGCCGACAGCCGAGGACGAAAACTACGAGCAGTATGTCAAGGATGTTATGACCTTCGTTGTGCCCTCAACGGTCACTAAAATCGGTCAGCTTTGCTTCAACTATGCAAACATGACAACGGTTTATTTGCCCGAGGGCTTGAAAGAGATTGAAACTCTCGGCTTTTTCGAGATTCCTCTGCTCGCAAATGTTTACAGCTATAAATCCGACAAAGAAATTACCGATTCTCATTTTACCTCGGAGGAAGCACTTGGAACGGTATATTTATCTCTGCCCGAGGGACTGGAAAAAATCGGTTCGGACGCTTTCAGCTATAATCAGGCTCTGACCTATATTTATATTCCCGAGAGCGTAACTCAAATCGGCCATCACGCATTCTGGGATACCGTTTATAAAGAGAATAAAGAGCTTAAAGGCGTTACGGAAATCAACGTCGCCCGCTCGGAGGACGATTTCAAAGACAGCGTCAAGACCGGAAACAGTTGGAGACCTCAATATGACTATTTGCTTTTCAAGAAGAGCATTAGTGTAGTATACGGCTCTGAAAGAAAAGCAGGCTGACGGCTGTCGCACAAAACAAAAATCAAAAGCAACTTGTATTGTCGATTCATCATCGTGAAATACAGGTTGCTTTTTTTAATTTAAATAATACCGCAAAAGATTTCGTCATAATTTTGAAAAATTTTTTGAACTAAAATAAGTTTTTGATTTATTCTTATATTTTGTTCAGTATTGTTTCTTTAAGTTTCAACAAATTTCTATTAAATTCATATTTATATATGAACTTTATTCTGTAATTCATTCTGTATTTTATTATTGATTTTTATATGCTATAATTCTGTATATTTTCAGAAAAGGACTTGATATTCAATGAATTATGAACTTGCGGCATTTATACTTTATTTTGTTGTGGTTCTCGGAATCGGTCTTTTCTTCTTCCTGCGTTCAAAGAACGGCGGAGAAAAAGACTATTTCCTCGGCGGACGCAGCATGGGACCCTGGGTTACGGCAATGAGTGCTCAGGCATCCGACATGAGCGGCTGGCTGCTCATGGGCTTCCCAGGCAGTATCCTTGCTTTCGGCATGGGTCAGGTCTGGATCGGCATCGGTCTTGCCCTCGGCACTTCGCTT
The DNA here is from genome assembly GCA_964468465.1 of uncultured Clostridium sp. Classification (GTDB taxonomy): domain Bacteria; phylum Bacillota; class Clostridia; order Oscillospirales; family Acutalibacteraceae; genus CAG-177. The sequence continues at coordinate 117 of CAYXVM010000323.1, read as the reverse complement.
AACTGGATTTTCGTTGCAAAAAGGCTTCGCAGATTCTCAAAAGCCGCCAACGATTCCATCACCCTCCCGCAGTATCTTTCAAACCGATTTTTAACCAAAAATCCCGCCTTGCAGATA
>CAYXVM010000322.1:0-1804 GCA_964468465.1 uncultured Clostridium sp. | reverse complement strand
GATTAACCCCGCCCATCAGAACCCCGATCTTCCCATAAATTTCAACATAAAAATGCAGCTTGTCAAGGAGCTTTCGGAGTGTCTGAAACAGATGGGCAAAAGAATTAAAGTCAGCTATTTCTAAGGAAGGTGCAATATGAGAAAATTCGATACTAAGGTTCAGCATCTTAAATATAAGGTTCTCCGTGAGGTCGCAAGGCGTGCGTGGAACGGCACATTGCTTGAACAACTTTACGATATCCCCAAGGTCATTGTCAGCGGAGACACCCCGACCATGCGTTGCTGTGTTTATAAAGAAAGGGCTATTGTTGAGGAAAGAGTCAAGCTCGCAATGGGCGGCAACAAGAACAATTCAAATGTTATCGAGGTTATCAATATTGCCTGCGATGAGTGCCCCATGGGCGGATATGAGGTTACCCAGTCCTGCCGAGGCTGCCTTGCTCACAGATGCGAGGATGTCTGCAAGAGGGGAGCGATAAGCTTTGACCACAACCATGTTGCACATATTGACAAGTCAAAGTGCGTTGAGTGCGGTCAGTGCGCCAAGGTTTGCCCGTTCGGCGCAATCGTTGATTTCAAACGCCCCTGCGTTCGCTCCTGCAAGATAAAGGCAATCAAAGTGGACGCAAACAAGGCGGCAAGTATCGATAATAACAAGTGCATATCCTGCGGAGCCTGCGTTTATCAATGCCCGTTCGGCGCAATTTCAGACAAATCCTTTATTCTTGATGTTGTTGACTTTATTTTGAAAAGTGAATATAATACAAAATACAAGGTCTATGCGGTTGTTGCTCCGTCAATTTCAAGCCAGTTTACCTATGCAAGGCTCGGTCAGGTTATTTCGGGGATCAAAAAGCTCGGCTTCCATTCGGTTGTTGAAGCGGCTCTCGGCGCAGATATGGTTGCGTTCAGCGAAGCCAAAGAGCTTGCCGAAAAAGGCTTTTTAACAAGCTCCTGCTGCCCTGCGTTCGTTGAATATGTCCGCAAGCAGTTCCCGAAATTTGCCGAAAATATTTCTCATAACCTTTCGCCCATGGCAACTATTGCAAAGTTCATCAAAAACACCGACCCCGATGCAAAGATAGTCTTTATCGGCCCCTGCACCGCCAAAAAAGCGGAGTTCCAGAAAGAGGAGGTCAGACCGTATATTGATTCGGTCATTACCTTTGAGGAGCTTCAGGCGCTGTTTGACAGCAAGGATATCGACATAATGGAGCTTGGCGACGATGTGCTTGACAACGCATCTTATTACGGCAGAATTTTTGCAAGATGCGGCGGCCTTGCCGATGCGGTTGAGGAGGCTCTCAAGGAGCAGGGTATCACCGATTTTGAACTTAAAGCAACATCGTGCGACGGCATTGAGGAGTGCAAAACGGCGCTTCTCAAAGCCTCAAAAAATGTTCTCGGCTGCAATTTCATTGAGGGCATGGCGTGCACGGGCGGCTGTATAGGCGGCGCAGGCTGTCTCACTCACGGCGAGAAGAACAAAAAAGAGGTTGACGCTTACGGCAGGCTTGCAATGGAAAAAAGTATTTCCGACGCTATCGGAATTTTAAATTTTTAAACAGGAGATGAGATTTCCATGAACACAAAAGCAATGTTTAAAATCGGTTACGGACTTTATGTTCTGACCGCCTGTGAAAACGGCTTTGATAACGGCTGTATTATCAACACCGTTTCTCAGGTCACGTCAACCCCCAACAGAATCTCGGTTGCAGTCAACAAGGCAAACAAAACCCATGATATGATTCTTGCAACCGGCGAATTCAATGTCAGCGTTCTGACAACCTCTGCACCGTTTGAT
>CAYXVM010000321.1:0-1807 GCA_964468465.1 uncultured Clostridium sp. | reverse complement strand
TCGTAGGGAACGCCGTCCTCAGCGTTCCGAGAGTTGGCAATAATTCAATGATAAATCGTAGGGTTCGGCGTCCCCGACGAACCAATTCGTCGCAGGCGAATAATTTGTTTATATACATTTTTGAAAAACGATGTATTATTTATAAATCCTAAGCGACGGGAGCAAGCCCCCGCCCTACCGTGAATCCTGAACAATCCGTTATTCTGCATTTTGGAACGATGTGGGCATCGTCCGCTACATACTGACGGCTTGTCATAATATTCTAAAGGGTTTGCAAATATATTTTCCAATATTAAAAAATCACGGCAGAAGCAAAACGCTACTGCCGTGCATCTATGTTAACTCCTCAAATGAAAAAACTAAAAAATGCCCTTGAATACCTGCGGAATGGTTTTTGTCAGCCCGAAAATTTTCTTGAAAAACGCAACGATTCTCTGCCATAATCCCGCATTTGCGTTCATAACCTGTGTGCCGGAGCTTATGACATTGCCGTCCTTGTCATAAACGGTTACCGTGAATGAGGTTTGGCCGTTTGCTTTCGGAGAAACCTTGCAGGTCAAGCCGTCATCCGATACGCTCATGTCAAAATTGCCGTTGCTCTCTGACCACACAATATATGCTCCCTCGGGCAAAGCGCCGTCAATCTGAGCATGAAGAATAATGCTGTCGCCGTAGTCAACGGACGAAGTTGAGGGCTTAACGATGCTGATTTCAAAGTGAGGATCGGTCGGCGGAACAACAGCTTCAAACACCGCCGTAAATGTCAAGTCATATGCGGGCATGAACTCGGGAACGGCCGGAGTCCAGCCGACGAAAACATAGCCTTCTTTGGTCGGATTCTGAGGAACGGTTATTCTGTCGCCCTCTTTATATTCGTTTTCGGCAACAACTCCGTTTGAGTTCCAAGTGACCTTGAAGCGTTGTTCAACGGGTTCATCGTCTTTTATTTCGACAATCGCATAATAGCTGAAATGGTCTGTTTCAAAGACGAGATAGCCGTCCTCATAAACGGCGTTCATTCTTTCGACCGTGCCGATTTGGGTGTTGACATGATAAACAAAGGTTTTTGATGGGTCATAGCCATCGGGAATCGGGATTCTGACCTTGACCGTGCCGCTCGGCTGAGTTTCAACGCCGTCAACGGTCATCTTGATGTCATAGATAACATTGTCATTGATTTCAAGCTCCGTGGTGATGATGTCGAAAGCTTTTCCGTCAAAGGTTTGTTCAACCGAAAGCCCGACTTCGCCATCAATTTTGCCTGCGTCATAATCAACGCTGACATTTGTGCCCTCGTCAACTATTGTTGCGGGTTCCGGGGGATTTTCCTCGGCGAAGATGATTGTTGCATTAATTAAATCATCATTTCCATATCCGAAATATATGCTGTTCCACATTGAAGGCGAACCGGAATAGTAAACGGTATTGAGATTATTACAATTGTTAAATGCACACCAATTAACAGAACAAATTGATTTTGGAATTGTCACATTTGTCAGTCCGGTGCAGAGTTCGAACGCACTATCTCCTATGCTCGTTACGCTGTCGGGAATCGTGTATTCGTTCTTTCGCTTCCGACAGGATATTGAATAAGCTCAGTTTTATCTTTATTAAACAATACTCCGTATCCGTCACTTGAATACTTTGGATTGTTTTCATCCACAGTTATGCTTGTCAGTCCGGTGCAGTAATAGAACGCGCCCCACCCTATGCTCGTTACGCTGTCGGGAATTGTTATGCTTGTCAGTCCGGTGCAGGCATAGAATGTTGCATCACCTATGCTCGTTACGCTGTAGGGGATTGTAAC
>CAYXVM010000320.1:0-1813 GCA_964468465.1 uncultured Clostridium sp. | reverse complement strand
CGATGAACACCGCTTTCGTATTTGAGCCTTGAAAATGCACCGTCACCCTCAATGCTGAATGAAATTTCCTTATAGCCCCCAAGCTCGGTGGGATTGGCGTTAAGTATGTCTATTTTCCAGCGGCGTGCTTCTCCGTACATCGAATACATTCTGAACAGCACGCCTGCAAAAAGCGAAGCTTCTTCGCCGCCTGCGCCGCCTCTTATTTCAACAATAACATTTTTATCGTCATTGGGGTCACGGGGCAGAAGCAGGATTTTAAGCTCCTCTTTGAACTGCTCAACCTGTTGCTCAGAGCTTTCAAGCTCCTCACGAACCATTTCACGGAAATCCTTTTCAAGCCCGCCCTGTTCAAGCAGGTCTTTTGCTTCAGCAAATGAAGCTTCGGCGGCTTTGAGCTGACGGTATTTTTCAACAACGGGGGTTAAAACCTTCAGCTCCTGCATAAGCTTTTTATATTGCTCCATATCGGCAACAACATCGCTTTGACAGAGTTTTTCGTTAACAGTCTCAAAGCGTTCTTCAACCTTGTTCAGTTTCTCAAGCATAGAGCCTCCCGATTATTCAGAATCCTCACGGATAATTTTCTTGATATTTTTTTCAACCTTGACTCTTTCAAGCATGACCTCATGCCCGCAGCCCGTGCATTTGATTTTAAAATCCGCTCCGATGCGCAGAACGGCAAAGCGGTCGCTGCCGCAGGGGTGCTTTTTTTTCATCAAAAGAGTGTCGCCGACTCTGACATCCATAAATATCTCCCCGAAAATCAGTTAATAATATGTAATATGCGATAGGTTTACTCTGTATTATACCATAATATCATTCGGCAGGGAATAATTTTTTGGAATTTTCCCTGCTTTTCCGCCATATATATTTGAACAAGAAACACTAAAATTGAAAAAATGCCAAAGCGGCGGAACGGTGGTCGAAAATGAAAAGCTACAAACCTGAGGGTCAGTTAATATTAACCGAGGAAAACAGGCGTTATCTCTCAAGCTCCTTTGCCCTGCACGATGCTTATTATGCCGAAGCGGTGCTTGAAGGGCGTGTTATGCGCTGTGACGGGGAACACAATCTTCATGTTGACCTCGGCTGTATGAAAGGAATTATTCCGAGAAACGAGGGGGCTCTCGGCATTGAGGAGGGAACCGTCAGAGATATTGCGCTCATTTCGAGGGTCAACAAGCCCGTTTCTTTTGTCATAACGGGGTTTTCAAACGAAAACGGCGAAACGGTTGCGGTTCTCAGCCGCCGCAGAGTTCAGGCGGAATGCCGCAAAGAATATATTTCCGCCCTGAAGCCCGGGGATGTTATCCCCGCAACGGTCTCCCACATTGAGGGCTTTGGAGTTTTCTGCGACATCGGAGCAGGGATAAGCGCCCTTATGCCGATTGACAGCATATCCGTTTCAAGAATCCCGCATCCGAACGCGCGCTTCACGGCGGGTCAGAATATTTTTGCCGTTGTGCGGAGCTTTGACGAGGCGGGGCGCATAACTCTCAGCCATAAGGAGCTGCTCGGAACATGGGAGGAAAACGCATCGAAATTCGCCGTCGGAGAAACCGTTCCCGGAATAGTCCGCTCGGTTGAAAAATACGGCATTTTCGTTGAGCTTGCGCCGAATCTTGCGGGGCTTGCTGAATTTTCAGAGGGAATTGAGCCGGGCAGTCATGCAGGGGTTTATATCAAAAGCATTATTCCCTCAAAGATGAAAATAAAACTGATTATAGTTGACAGCTTCAGCGCAGATTATCCCGCCGAGCCGAGCGAATATTTCATAAAATCGGGTCATATTGACCGATGGGTATATTCA
>CAYXVM010000319.1:0-1822 GCA_964468465.1 uncultured Clostridium sp. | reverse complement strand
GAGTAAGGGCAAATCTGCCACGAGAAACCGTGCTTCGGATTATTACCGTTACCCTGAACGCACGGATTAAACGGCAGAACCGTTATATTTTATTTTGATTATTATAGTATTATATAATATATCTTGCAAGCCGTCAACAGTTATCGACCCGTAAAAATCAACAATTTGACAACTGTTTGTAAACAATTTTCGCAATAATCCGACAGCAGTTGAGTTAAGGGAGAGACAAAAAGCGGTTTTTATAAAAGCAAAAGCAACTTGTATCGGTTGAAAATGAGTCAACAATACAAGTTGCTTTATATATTTTGTTAATTATGAAAAATTGCAGATGATTTTGTCGCCGTCCGCTGTAAGGCTGACTGCCTTTACAGACTCATCGGTGCTGTTAACGATTTTTTCGGTAATAACATCTTCAACATTACGCCTTATGGTGTTGCGAAGATCCCTTGCTCCTCTCGGTCCGTCAACCGAAAGTCGGGCAATGGTGCTGATTGCGGCATCATCCCATGTAAAGGTTATTCCCTTGTCGCTCAGCGGGTCAACAAACTCCTTGAGCATAAGCACGGCAATCTTCTCGTAGTCCTCCTCCGTCAGGTCATTGAACACAACAACCTCGTCAACCCTGCCGATAAACTCGGGTCTGAGGAATTCATTGAGAGCTCTGAGCGCCTTTTCCTTTGAAGCCTCGTTCTTCGTCTTTGCAAAGCCGAGTGCTCCCGCTCCCCTGCTGCTGCCTGCGTTTGAGGTCATAACGATTACCGTGTTTTCAAAGCTTACGGTTCTGCCCTGAGCATCGGTAATGCGACCCTCGTCGAGAATCTGAAGCAGGATATTCATAACATCGGGATGAGCCTTTTCAATTTCATCAAAAAGCACAACCGAATACGGCTTGCGGCGCACCTTTTCGGTGAGCTGACCCGCCTCGTCATAGCCGACATATCCCGGGGGAGAACCGATAATTCTTGAAACGGAGTGCTTCTCCATAAACTCGCTCATGTCAAGCCTGATAAGCGTTTCGGGCGTGTCAAACAGCTCCTTTGCAAGAAGCTTTACAAGCTCGGTTTTGCCGACGCCCGTCGGGCCGACAAAGATGAACGATGCAGGTCTGCGGCGGGGGCTTATCTGAACCCTGCCCCTCCTGACGGCTGCGCTGACGAGCGAAACAGCTTCGTCCTGACCGATGAGACCCGCTTTGAGATTTTCTTCAAGATGAGAAAGTCTGCGAAGATCGCTTTCAACAACCTTGCTTGCGGGAATTCCCGTCCAAAGCTGAATAACCTTGGCAAGATCGTCCTCTGTCACTTTATTATCAGCCGCAAGGGCTTCAAGGGCTGAGACTTCTTCACGCTTTTTAAGGATTTCAGCCTTGACCTTGGCAATTTCCTCATAGTCAGCCTCGCCTGAAGCGTCCATAAGCTCCGCCTCACGGCTTTCAAGCTCCTCAAGATTTGCGGATGCAATTTCAAAATCGCTGATGCTCTTATTTCTCAGGTTTGCGCAGGTGCAGGCTTCATCGAGCAGGTCAATCGCCTTGTCGGGCAGGAATCTGTCGTTAATATATCTCTCGGAAAGCCTGACCGCTTTTTCAATCAAGGTGTCGGTAACGCTGACACGGTGGAAATCCTCATAATAATCCTTAACGCCTTTAAGCATTTCAACCGTCTGTTCAATTGACGGTTCCTCAACCTTGATGGGCTGAAGTCTGCGCTCAAGCGCCGCATCTTTTTCGATATATTTTCTGTATTCGGTAAATGTGGTTGCGCCGATTATCTGAATTTCGCCTCTTGAAAGTGAGGGCTTCAGAATGTTCGCCGCATTCATC
>CAYXVM010000318.1:0-1822 GCA_964468465.1 uncultured Clostridium sp. | reverse complement strand
CGAGGCTGAGAGCGCACGCTATGCCGCCGACATCGCTTCAAAGGGCGGAATTGACATTCAGCTTCTCGGCATCGGTAGAAACGGCCATATCGCTTTCAATGAGCCTTCGGATGAATTTTCGGGCGAGAGCCACAAGGTTAAGCTCACCGACAGCACGATTGAGGCAAACTCAATTTATTTTGACGATATCCCCATGCCCCGCTATGCAATGACAATGGGCATCGGCTCAATCATGAAAGCCAAGAAAATAATTCTTATCGCAACCGGTGACAAGAAAGCGGAAGCGGTCAGAGACATGGTCAAGGGAGAGGTTACTCCGCATTGCCCCGCTTCAATCCTTCAGCAGCACGGCGATGTTATCGTTTTCCTTGACGAAGCCGCCGCAAGCCTTTTGAAGTAAAAATGCTTTGTTGATAAAAACAGCGTCGGGTCGGCGCTGTTTTTTGCTTTTTTGCTTGTATTTTGCAGAAATAATGGTATAATATATTAGTTAAAACATAAACGGAGGCAAATTATGGATAAAAAGACTTTTTATATCACAACTCCTATCTATTACCCCTCGGATAAGCTTCATATCGGCCACACATATTCGACCGTTGCGGCTGATACAATGGCTCGCTACAAGCGTTTTCAGGGATATGACACTTTCTTTTTGACGGGAACCGACGAACACGGCCAGAAAATTGAGGATAAGGCAAAGGAAGCGGGCGTTACTCCCAAGGAGTATGTTGACAATATCGTTGCAGGCATCAAGGATCTCTGGAAGCTGATGAATATTTCCAATGACAAATTCATCAGAACGACCGACGAATACCATGAAAAAGCCGTTCAGAAAATATTCAAAAAGATGTATGACAAGGGCGACATTTACATGGGCTATTATGAGGGACTTTACTGCAAGCCCTGTGAGTCATTCTGGACTGAAACTCAGGCGGCGGACGGCAAATGCCCCGACTGCGGCAGACCCGTCACCAAGGAGAGAGAGGAAGCCTATTTCTTCAAGCTTTCCGCTTATGCCGACAGACTTGTTAAATATTACGAGGAGCATCCCGGATTTATTGAGCCGCAGAGCAGGCAGAATGAAATGGTCAACAATTTCATCAAGCCCGGTCTGCAGGATCTCTGCGTTTCCCGTTCGTCTTTCAAATGGGGAATTCCCGTTCCCATCAACGAAAAGCATGTTATTTATGTCTGGCTTGACGCTCTGACAAACTATATAACCGCGCTCGGCTACGGCTCTGACGACGAATCGATGTTCAATAAATATTGGCCTGCCGATGTTCACCTTATCGGCAAGGATATCATCCGTTTCCACACTATTTATTGGCCTGCATTTCTCATGTCTCTTGACCTTCCTCTGCCTGAAAAGGTATACGGTCACGGCTGGGTTCTGCTCGAGGGCGGCAAGATGAGCAAATCAAAGGGCAATGTTGTTGACCCCGTCATTCTTGCTGAAAGATACGGCGTTGACGCTCTGAGATATTATCTTCTGCGTGAGATTGCTTTCGGTTCGGACGGCGTTTTCTCAAATGAAAACCTTATCAACCGCATAAATTCCGATCTTGCAAACGATTTGGGCAACCTTGTTTCAAGAACCGTCGCAATGGTTGAAAAATATTTCGGCGGAACAATCCCCGCAGAGCGAGAAGCAGGCGATTTTGACGGTGAATTGAAGGCTCTTGCCGCTCAGACAAAAACAGACGCCGAAAAAGAGCTTGATAAGCTCAATTTCTCCGTTGCACTGACTGATATCTGGAAATTCGTTTCAAGAACGAATAAATACATTGACGAAACCGCTCCGTGGGCGCTTGCAAAGGACGAA
>CAYXVM010000317.1:0-1827 GCA_964468465.1 uncultured Clostridium sp. | reverse complement strand
GCCGAGCATTATGATAATGTTGACAAGGCGGCAAGAGCAGGCGGAACAACGGCTGTTATCTCGGTCGGCTGGGATCCGGGTCTGTTTTCGCTCAACCATCTTTATGCGGCGTCAATTCTCCCCGACGGCAAGGATTACACCTTCTGGGGCAGAGGTGTCAGCCAGGGTCATTCCGACGCAATCAGACGGGTTGAGGGCGTTGCGGACGCAAGGCAGTACACAGTTCCCGTTCCCGAGGCTCTCGAAGCGGTCAGAAACGGCGAAAATCCCGAGCTGACAACCCGAATGAAGCACACGAGAGAATGCTATGTTGTTGCAAAGCCCGGCGCAGATAAAGCAAAAATCGAGCAGGATATCAAATCCATGCCGAATTATTTTGCGGATTACGACACGACCGTAACCTTTGTTACTCAGGAAGAGCTTGAAGAAAAGCACGGCGGACTGCCGCATCAGGGCTTTGTTATCCGCTCGGGAGTAACGGGCGCAAACGGCGAGCATAAGCACATCATCGAATATTCGCTCAGGCTCGATTCAAACCCCGAGTTCACCTCAAGCGTTCTGCTTGCATATGCAAGGGCGGCGTTCAGACTCAATTCCTCGGGCGAAATCGGCTGCAAAACCGTTCTTGATATTTCTCCCGCAATGCTTTCGCCGAAAAGCGGAGCGGAGCTTATAGAATATCTGCTTTAAAAAAGCATCGCCAAGGGTCAAAATACTTGTTTATAAGAAAGAAGACCTTTTAATGAAGGAAATAAACTTGCTGAATACAATTGCATCTTTATTCAAATTCAAGTTAATTAAAGATTTCGAAGGCAACGAATATATCTTGTTTTATAACAATCATTTGGATTTTATTGAGAATTTAGAAGATAAAACTGCTTTTGAGGCAATTGAGAACCATATTCATATTATCGAGAAAGTTAAGAAATCCGATTTTGATAATGTATGCTCAATTGGCAAGATTTTAGGAAAAGCATTGTTATCTTGCCTGAATCAAGAATTTCCGGATAAAACATTTGTTGTCTTTGTGTGTGTCGGCATCGGGCAATCTTTAATTATCAGATTTCATCAGAAATGGGAAAACGAACCTCTTTATTATGATGTATCGGGTAATTATGAGAAAGGAACAAAAATATTCATTTTTGAATAGCTTTTGTTGAATTGTCCTTATAATCCTTCTCTTTGATTACACCGCATGCGGAGCAGATTATTTCTTCACTCTGAATCTTCAAGGCAATATAATATGTATATATTACGGCAACTTAAATGCCGTTGAACATACTCGGAATTATAAATATATTAAATAATAAGGAAAATCATAAAAAAGGGCTTGACTGCCGGGGGTAAATGTGATAGTATAGTTTTACCTCTGCAAGAGGGTTCTTTTTTTGCACCCAAAAATCAATGAACGCAGAGGGAGGCCTGAGCTCTGCCCTCAGGTTGCCTGATAGACCTGCAGCAGGGCTAAATATTCCGAAAATGGAGGTGCCGCACATGGCTGCTAACGGTAAAAGAGTTAAAATTACACTTTCTTGCACCGAATGCAAACAGCGCAATTATAACACAATGAAAAACAAGCAGAACACACCGGACAGGTTGGAGATGAACAAGTACTGCCGTTTCTGCAGGAAGCATACTCTCCACAAAGAATCAAAATAAGCGGGAGGATTTAACCTATGGCTAAAAAGGATATTTCCCAAGCAGCAGAAAAGGTTGCCGCCGCCGACAAGAAAAAGGACAAGAAGCCTGCTAACCCTAACGGAAACTTTTTCGTCAGAGCCGGCAAGGCAATCAAAAAGTTCTGCAAGGATATCAAGGGCGAAATCA
>CAYXVM010000316.1:0-1833 GCA_964468465.1 uncultured Clostridium sp. | reverse complement strand
ATTTGCCGAGGCTCTGCCCGCCTATGTCATAAACGGCCTTATCAACGCTCTGCAGATTCTGCCGGAGGACAGAACGAGAACCGTTGAACAGCTTCGTTCTGAGCTTTCCGCTTCGCCTGCGGCAACTGCCGCCGCAAGCGGCTATGCCCGACCTGCCGCTCAGACTCCTCCTCAGCGTCCCGCGCAGCAGAACGCTCGCCCCGCTCAGCCTCAGAAGCCGCAAAACGGCAAATCAAAGGGCGGCGCTTCGGTTATAATCACAACGGCTGTTATCAGCTTCGCAATCGGTCTGATAATTTTTATTATTCTTTCGTTTACCGTGCTGAAAGACCGACTGACATTTATTGATTCCGCTGACACAACGGGAGGCAGTGCAATCTCTCAGACCGAATCGGCTCCCGTTGATGTTCCCGATTTCCATGACAGAAGCTATATTGACATAACCTCAAACCCTGTTTTCAGCGATAATTTCACCTTTGAACCGAATTATGTCTATGACGACGAGGTTAATCCGGGTTATATTATCGACCAGAGCATAAAAGCAGGCGAAAAGGTTGCAAAGAAAACAAAAATAATTCTCACCGTCAGCAAGGGCGTTGAAGAAATCGTTCTTCCCAATGTGGTAGGCTCCGATTATGAGGAAGCCGCCGCAAGGCTCACGGAGCTCGGCTTCGTTTGCGAAAAGGTTGAAACCTCCGACGGCTCATACAATGAAAACGAGGTTGTTTCAATCGCTCCCCTTGCGGAAAAATCCTACAGCAGAGGAACTAAAGTTTATCTGAGAGTTTATGTTCCGATGACCGAGGCTTCAACCGATGAATACGGCGAAACCTTATATGATGACGGCGGATATTCCGACGAGGAATATTACCCCGACGACGGAGAATATTGATTTTTCGGGCGGCCTTCGGGTCGCCCTTATACCGAATAACCGCTGAAAAATCAAAGCTACAGTCTCAGCGGTTATTTTTATTTTTGAAATATGAAAAACACTTTTCCGAATTATTATAAAAAATTCCAATGCCTTGCCGACAAATGCCCCGACACCTGCTGTTCTGGCTGGGAAATCGTGGTTGACCCCGAAAGCATTTCAAAATATTCCGCTCTCACGGGCGGTTACGGCGAAACAGTACGAAGCCGCCTTTCCCTTGACAGCGACGGCGACACGGTGTTCACCCCCAAAAACGGCAGATGCCCGTTTCTGCTTGAAAACGGGCTTTGCGAAATGTATATTGAGCTAGGCAAGGATTCTCTCTGCCGAACCTGCCGCCTGTTCCCACGCCACATAACAAGCTTCGGCGCAAGAATCGAAACGGGCATTTCATTTTCATGCCCCGAGGCGGCAAGGCTTATCACGGAAAGCCCCGAGCCGATAACCTTTCAGACAGAGGAGACCGACGGCGTTATCGAGCCGACCTGCGTTGACCCTGAGCTTTATTTTACGCTTATTGAAGCGAGAAAAAAGGCTTTTTCCGTCCTTCAGAACAGAAAATATTCCGTTTCGGAGCGAATGGCGGCGTTCCTTGATTTTTCGCATGCGCTGAGCGTTCCGATAAAGAAAAATGACTTTGAATCGGCAAAAAGAATCATTGAATCCGAGCCGAATTTTTGCGAAATCCGAAATTACAACCGAAACAGAGCCGAAAAAGCCTGCAATAAGTATTTTTCGGATTTTATGAGCCTTGAAATGCTTGAGCCCGAGTGGAAAACCGCTCTTGAAGCAGGCAAAAACGCCGATGATAAAGCGATTTCGGCATTAAATAAAGGCTCGGAAGTCTTTGATTGGGAATATGAGCATCTTTGCATATATTTCGTTTTCCGATATTTTATGAC
>CAYXVM010000315.1:0-1840 GCA_964468465.1 uncultured Clostridium sp. | reverse complement strand
GCATGAAAAGCTCTGTTTCCCGGTCGGAAATATAGCTTCTCAGATTGACTGTTACAAACAGCTTTTTACCGACAAATTCGTGAATAAGCTCAAAATAGTCAATGATTTTTTCGCCGAGAGAATCATAATCGTCGCAGATTTCAATACCCGACGCTTTAATCAAAGAACCGATACCGAGCGCCTTGAACCGTCAATGTATACAGTGTCTTCCAGAATGTGCCACATAGCGTGCTTTTCTTCTTTTTCAAAGCACAGAGGTTTATATGAATAAACATATCGGTCAACAAGAATCCTAAACGGCTCCATGAAATCACAGCTGAGATTAAAATGATTAAACATGTTATCGTGAAAAATACCCAGTTGAGTAAGATAGCCGTTTGCACAGATTTCCCGATTGAAGGAGGAGAGAAGCAGGCTGTAGCCGTAATTCAAGGCGGCGTTTGTTGCATTTTCGGCGCTTCGGGTGAAATCCATGCCGAAAAGAGCGTTGAAATAAAACTTGGCGGCGTGTCCCTCACGGTTGGTGGAGTCGAGCAGCTCCACCTGACCGATATATGAGGTTAACAGTTCGGCTTCTCTTTTCTTATCAAGCTACGTCAGAAATTCCGCTTGTTTTCTTATTTTTTCGCTGATTATTTCACGCCAGATCAAAGCCTTTGTTTCCTCAGACCATGCAGCCTGAGTACGGATTTTTGCCGAGCTGTCGTGACTTCCGTGATGAGGAACAAGCTCGGCTGTAGGGCTTCGCTTGGAATCGCAGAAAATCACCCTGACTTTTTTCTCAATCAGCACTTCAATCAAACAACCCGTGAGCGAAACGGCGGGGTTTTCAATCACCAGAGTGGCGATCTCGTCGATCACCACTCGTTTCGTTTCTTCACCCCGGACAACCATAAAGCCCATTTTATAGTCAAGCTTTGCCTGATTGGATATTATTACGGTTCGCCAGCTCATAGCAAATCAAGAAGGTTGCAGGATTCTTTCTCCCACAAACCGGAGGCAGACGAGTCGATGATGCGGATATCTTTATAGTTCTTTGCCCAATTTGAAACTGTCGCACTAAAGCTTAGGGTTGCGGCGGCTCTTCCAGTGCCTCCGATTGCTGTTAAATCGATTCCTCCGGCAAGTCTGCCGAAAATTTGCTGCATATTCAGCAACGCTTTTGATTGGCTCTTGATGTCTGATGCAATAAATCTGTCCCTGCCCTTTCTCACTATTTCAACAGGACAGTTAACTCTCTTTGAATATATTGAATTTTCTAATTTGTCAAGATAGATGTCATAAAGTTCAATATTCTTCTCTTTCGAGATTTTGTCGAACTGCTCGCTGTATACATAGTTTTCATTTGCAGAGATTTTCTTGACAAATTCTTCAAGCTTCTTCAAATAGAATTTCCAGAACTTATCGGCGGAAAACTGCATAACGGGCTGAGCAATAAGACATTTTCCTCCGCTTGCAATTCCTGAAATGCATACTTTGAATCCATCCAATGACAGAACTGTATTAACCTTCCACGGTCTCATACCCATGGGGAACGAGATTTCGTCAACCTCTTTGCCGAGAATATGTTTTAAGCGGGTGAATGTGTATTCTTCGGCAAATTTGCCGTCGCTCAGAAAACGTTTTCCGAAAAGCAATTCAACCGACATGATGATAATTTCGGATTTTTTGCCTGCTTTATATCTGACCGGAATATAGAACATTGCACCGGCTTTGTTATATCCGCCGTATTTCTCTGTCGGCAGACCTTTTTTGAGAGGAACAAGGCCTTCGGCGGCAGGCACGGGCATCTGGTCGAAAAGACCGCCTTTCTTATAGTAAGCAAACTTTGTGAAATGTG
>CAYXVM010000314.1:0-1851 GCA_964468465.1 uncultured Clostridium sp. | reverse complement strand
CGGCTGCCCATGGCCTTGGCCAGTAGCAGGGCGGCGATGCCCATGGGTCCGGGGCCGATGACGGCGGTCCAGCCGCCGGGAGCCACGCCTGTCAGGCGAATGGCGTTGTAGGCGATACCGGTGGTGTCGGCCATGGCGCCCTGGTCAAAGGTCACGCCCTCCGGAAGAGGTGTCAGTGCTTTCTGATCGTAAACCTGATACTGGGCATAGCAGCCGGGCGTATTGTGACCGTAATGGTGGTGTCCCGCCTTGCCGTAGTTCAAGCAGAGGTTGTAAAGTCCCTGCTTGCAGTTGTCGCAGATGCCGCAGCCGCAGTGCGCCTCACCCGCGACCCGGTCGCCAACCTGGAGTGTGGTGACGCCTTCACCCACCGCGGCGACCTGACCGGCAAATTCGTGACCCGCGATGAAAGGGTAGTAGGGCGGCCAGCCGTTGTGCCGGACCCTGCCGGCGAAGATTCCGGGGTCAGAGCCGCAGATGGCAACGGATTTGATCTCGACCAGCACCTCCCCATGCCCCGGGGAAGGAACGGGAACGGTTTCTACGGAGAACTCTCCAGGCGCGTGGATTACGACGGCCCGCATTTCGTTTTTCATTGTACAATCTCCTCATGTATGCGTGAAGCAGAGGACCGAGATCCTTTTACTCGCCGAATGTGGAATACAAGTGGCATGCCATTAAAATGAAATAATTTAATGGTGATTCTGAATATCATCAACCACCAAATGCACTTTCATTATGATACTTTTTTACAAAAAAATCAAGGTATTTCTGCCTTTAATCTCTCACAAATAATTTAACATAGATTTGTAGATTTTCCATAAAAATCAAATTATACAAAATTATTTTGTAGAATCCTCTTGAAATTTATAAATTAAGACCATATAATCTGACTTGGTGGTATGCCACCGGCATTTAAGAAAAGCAGCGATTCTCATTCGGGACGGATTCGGTTCTTGATTTCGGCAGCGCTGCTATCCTAAATAGTAAATAGACGGTAGTCTTTACGACTATCAGAAGGGAAGGTTTCACTATGAGCAAATGGCAACTCCCCGCAACCGGCGGGAATATGGAAGTCAACAACGGGATCTACTATCAGAATATGACAAATAAGGATGTTGCTGAGCGGCTGAAGACCAACGATGTCATTCTGATTCCTGTAGGATCGACGGAGAATCACGGCCCCAGCGCGCCGTATGGCGAGGATACTTATCTGGACACCCGCCTGTGCGAGCAGGTCGCCAAGGCTACCGGCTGTACCGTGGCCCAGCCCATCTGGTACGGCTCTCACCCCTATCACCACCTGGGCCAGAAGGGTACCATTATGATCCCCGAAGAGACCCTGGCCGATTATCTGGTATATGTATTCGCGGGCTTCTGGAACGCGGGCTTCCGCAAGATGATCGTTGTCAACGGTCATGGCCAGGATTATGTCATTCCCCTGGCGATCCACAAGTTTGGCAAGAAGTTTCAGGTTCCCGCAATTATCCTCTATACCCACTTCTGGAACTGCGCCAAGGGCGAGCTGGACACCAAGGATCATGACGGTCCTTACGACACTCCCTTCGTTCACGCTGACGAGGTGGAGCAGAGCTGGTGCCTGTCTCTGTTCCCTGAACTGATCCGTCAGGAAGAGGCCATCAAGGTAGATGCCTGCCCGCTGCTGCCCAAGGGCCACATTAACAATTCCGCGGAGCGCGGTGATGGCCCCATCAAGTGGTACAACGCGCTGGGATCCGCGGCCATGGAATGCATCGTCCAGCCCCAGGGCGTTATCGGCGATGCCCGCCTTGCCGACGGTGAGAAGGCTCGTAAGGGCATCGAGATGACCCTGGACTATCTGGAAAAGCT
>CAYXVM010000313.1:0-1871 GCA_964468465.1 uncultured Clostridium sp. | reverse complement strand
AGGCACGGGTGCTAACCTCTCGTGCCTGCTTCTGCCACTATTCACATTTGTATTTTAGATAATCATTCTTGAATGGTGAGTATTCATAACAGCATTTGCAAATAATGCGAATACAATTTTATCAAAAATTCCCCCTTACTCGTGCAGGAAAACCTTAATATAAATCTTTACCCACGAGCCTTTCTTCTCCTTTGAGGTAATCTTACCGAAAAGGAGCTTTCCGGCGTCCATCAGGCGAGCAAATATTACATTATCCTGCTTCGGTACATAACCGATTTTAACACCGTCAACAGTCTTAATAACAATCGCCTGCTTATCATACCGGTTATCGGGTTCTCTGAAAAATTCCAATCTGTCATCGTTATTCAAATGTGGCTCTAATTCTTCGATACCTTCAATATGGGTTGTTCCGGCTACATAGGTATCAAAAAGGAATATGTCTTTTTCAAAAGGTTTGGGTATGGAAATCTCTCCGTTTTTGCCGTGTAGTAACCCCACAAGTCCGCTACCGCCGAATTTAACCAAATCGCCCATAATCTCACCTCAATATTTCTTCGATTTTCGCATTATAAATAGAGATAAGCTCGTTATACTGTTCAAGGATACTTTCAAGTTCTTGCTTCTTCTGCTCGGTTTTCTCTGCATCCTCAAGAATATCCTTCATCGTGTATGGATACTCTGATTTGATATTCTCAATACTATCTCTTATAGATTTCAGCAGTCCCTGTAAACGCTCTCTTTCTTCAAAAAGCTGTGTCATAGCGTCCTTATGCTGTTCAGGTAACGGATTGTTGCCAACCATTTCACCTATAACCCTCAATGTTCCCAAATCGCCGTTTTTATAGGCTGATACCGCATTATCAAATAATTGAACCTGTGCTTCGGAAACATCAGGGTTAATATCAGGGTGTAATGCCTTAACTATTTTTCGATAGAGCTTTTTGAGTTCCTTGTTTTCTTCATCTGATAGAACTTCCGCCTTGCTTCGTTTAAGAGCATCGTTCATTTTATCAATTTGCTCATCAAGCTGTTTTTGATATTCGGCAAATTCATTGTCGAGCGTTTCCTCAATAGCAGAAATTATGACTTTTTCCTGTCTGTTTTTCTTTGCCTGAATCAATTCAATTTTGCGTTTCAGTCGCAGGGCGGCGCATTGAGCTTCATAAGCTTTATACTCAATGCTGCCGAGTTTCAGCATATATTCTGTCTCAATATTCTTACAGATAACGAATTGAAGCTCATCACGCTCCAGCAAAAGCATTGACAGCTCTGTACGCATTTTCTCTACTTCGCTTTTCAGCTTTTCAAAATCCGGGAATAAAATAACATTATTCAATGAAGATATTTCTGCGGTCGTCTCGGCGTTTTCTTCTTCATCGTCCTTAAACATCATATACCCTGCGGCACGACCGGCAAGTTTTTTTCTGATTTCTTTTTCGTCCATTCAATCGCACCTCACTCACTAAGTATCTATTATCATTCAAATTCAAGGCAGGAATGAACTATATCATCTAACTGTCTCCGAATTTCTGAAAAATCACAATCCAAATCAAGTGTTTTGACCGAAATCGCATTACCGCCCATTTTGTAATTGTTGTTCGGTAATACCAATTCGTCGGTCTTTGCATAAAGCAACATTCCTGATACATTACCGGCGCTATCCGTATCAAGGTTTTTAACATAAGTGAAAATCTGATACAAATTACCTGAATGCAAAGTGTTTACATCATACTGCTTCTGCGTTGTATGAGAGTAATACTTTGCGTCAATTACCAATGTCTTGTCTCCTTGTTTTAACATTATATCGCTCTGCATAACAGGCAGCATTTCTCTGTACCCGTCATCGGTGTTCCACGGGATTTGAGAAGCCG
>CAYXVM010000312.1:0-1875 GCA_964468465.1 uncultured Clostridium sp. | reverse complement strand
GTTATTCTTGACGATGTTATCAGCACGGGCGAATCACTCAGAGCAGTTGAGGAGCTTTGCACCGCATTTGATGCAGATGTTGTTGCAAAAGCCGCCGTTCTTGCAGAGGGCGATGCCGCAAAGCGTGACGATATCGTATTTCTTGGGGAGATTCCTCTGATAGAAAAATAAAAACCGACGGAATGTAAGCTATGGTTCGTCCTTTTGCCGTTATCGGCTTCACGGCGTTTTTCACAATCGCAGTTCTTTTTAATTATGAAACCGGAGTGACGATATTTGCCTTCGCGGCATATACCGCCGCTCTGGTTGTCAGCGTTTTCATAAAGAATATTCGTAAACGCCGCACTTTTCCCTGTGCATTTGCGGCGGGTGCGCTTGCCTGCGCTCTCTTGCTTTGCGCCAATGCGTTTGTTTATCAGCCTGCAATGGCTTATAACGGCAGAACCTGTGCCGTATCCGCTGTTTTGACGGATAATCCCGAGCTGAGATATGGCAATTATTATTATGAAGCAAGAGCGTTGACCGTTGACGGCGAAAAGACCGATTTGAAGCTTCGTCTGTCGTTTTCAACTCCTCTTGAAGCCGAACCTTATGATGTCATTGAGGGGAATTTCAGCCTTTATGCAATCGGTGCATCAAGAGAAGAAACGCTTTCTGCAAACAAAGCGGACGGGATGTTTCTCGGCGCATTTTCACCTGACGGAGCTTACACGCTGACCAATATTCCCGAAAGCGAAAAGCCTTTTGCAAATAAAATCATTGATTTGCGCTCTGCAATAAAGAAAGCGATTTATCGGGTATTTTCCGATGAAACGGGTGCACTTGCGGCGGCGTTGATTCTCGGTGACAGAAGCGGACTATCCGCCGAGACTCTCGGAGATTTCGGAAAAGTCGGTATTATTCATATAATATGCGTTTCGGGTCTTCATCTTTCGCTTTGGTCGATGCTTATAATCGCTCTTTTCAGAAAAACAGGTATCAATAAGCGACTGACAAGCTTTGTTGCGGCAGTCTTTGTTGTCGGTTTTATGTTTCTGACAGGGCTTACATATTCGGTTGTCAGAGCTGGAATTATGATGCTCGTCTTTTTGCTCGGAGATGTGATGCTGAAACGAACCGATTCGCTGAATTCACTCGGCTTTGCTCTGACTGCGATTGCGGCAGTAAATCCGTTTGCTCTCGGCGCAGTCGGGCTTCAGCTGTCAGCTCTTTCGTCGCTCGGAGTAATTCTGTTTAATCAATATATTTGGCGTGATATTTCCGATTTTATCGGAAGAATAAGATATAAATTTATTAATAATGCAGTTTCAAAAATTGTTTCGCTTTTTATGATTTCAGTTTCGGCAATGGCGTTCACCCTGCCGATAACTATGAAAATCTACGGGGGATTCAATTTCCTGTCGCCCGCAGTCAATGTTGCGGCAGTTCCCGCCGCAAGCCTTGCGATGATTCTTTTTGTTTGCTCGGTTCTGTTCGGTTCGGTGTTTCCGTCTTTTTTCAATCCTTTTGCGGCCTTAAGCAGATTGGTTTCGGGATTCATTTTTGATTTATCTTCTCATGCGGCAAAAATTGATTTTTTATCTGCAAGAACCGAGAGCGATAAATCGTTTTTGGTTATTTGCGGAATATTTGCCGTTTGTGCCGTTGCTCTGATAATGACTTATTACGGCAAAAATGTTAAACGGGTGACATGCTTGCTCTGCGCTTTAGTCTTTACATTTTCAATGCTTTTCTTTTCGGCTGAAGAAAGGGCTGAAACGAGGCTGAAAGTGGTTGACTGCGGTAACGGAACAGCCGTTATAGCATGCTGTGAGGGTGAAAATATTCTCATCGGCTGCGGCGGAACGGGTATTTTGTCTCTCGGGAATATTTGCA
>CAYXVM010000311.1:0-1884 GCA_964468465.1 uncultured Clostridium sp. | reverse complement strand
TACGGCTCAATCAATGAGATAATTGATACTCTTGTTGTTGACGAATACCTGACCTACAGCCAGTTTGAGTCATGGGGCGGAACAATTAATTGGATGCTTTCATCGTTCCTCTATGACGATAACCCCGAGGAGAAAGCCGACAAGGATTTCTCAATGACCTACAGTGGCCCCGTTGAGGTTGAAGCAACCAAGGAGAATTTCAGAGCTCCCGCAAACATTGCCGTAACGCTCGGCGATAATTCGGAATCCGAAATCAACATCACATGGGTAACGAAATACAGCGTTGACGGCTCGGATATCGAGCTTCTGCCCTACAGCGAAAATCCCGATTTCACGGGCAGAGCCACACGGGACGGCAGAATCACCGCAAAGAGCGAGACGGTTGCAAAATCCTATCCCGGCGCAGACCTCGGAATCATCGGCTTGCTCGACTTCTCAAAGGATTATGTCAAGCACACCGTTAAGCTTACGGGCTTGACTCCCGGCACGAAATATTGCTACAGAGTCGGCGACGCAGAGCGTGGCTGGTGGAGCGATACCGGAGTTATCGAAACTGCCGACGGAAACGGCGAGGGCTTCACATTCTTCTATCTCTCAGACCCGCAGGCTCAGAGAGCGAGCCATTACGAGACCTATTCAGAGGTTATCGGAACGGCGAGAGAGCTTTATCCCGAAGGAAAATTTGTTGTCTCCTGCGGCGACCAGGTCGATTTGGGAACAAACTTCAAGTATTGGAATTACTTCCTCAATTCCACAGACGCATTCATGGATCTTCCGTTCATGCCTACGACCGGTAACCACGAGAAGAAGGGTGCGGTTTTAACCGAGAACTTTGAGCTTCCGAATGTTCCCGAGCAGGATGTGGATTCGGGTGTATATTATTCATACGATTATAACGGCGTTCATTTCACGGTGCTCAACACCAACGATATTGTTGACGATAAGCTCAGCGACACTCAGCTTGAATGGCTGAAAAACGATATCAAGTCGAGCAACGCGAAGTGGAAAATCGTTGTGCTCCATAAGGCGCTTTATTCCAACGGCTCACATTATGACGATGATGACGTTGTCGGCATGAGAAATCAGCTCAGCGCTCTGCTCCCGTATCTCGGAGTTGATATGGTGCTTCAGGGTCACGACCATGTTTATCTCAGAACCGACGCTCTGAACGCTAACGCCGTTGTTCCCGTCAGAAGCGGAAATGCGGAGTTTGGCGGGCTTGAATACCGCATGAAATATAACCCCAAGGGCACGGTTTATTCAATCTGCGGCACTTCGGGCGTTAAGGTCTATCAGACAAAGGATGTTAAGGCTACCGACAAGCTGTTCCCAAGAGCGGAGGCTATTGTCAACAGCGAATATCCGATGTTCTCGGCAATAACCGTTGACGGCGACAGACTTTATTACAACGCCTATGAGGTAATCGACGGCAAGGCGGAGAGAGTTGACAGCTTTGCAATTGAAAAGACCGATGACGCCGCCCCGACGGATAAGGTCGGCAGTAACGCCATTGACGGCTTCATTTCAAATCTTCTTGCAAAGCTCAACATCAAGGTTACATGGAAGTTTACGAATTTCGTATTCTCCGTTGTAAATACGGTTTTGCAGCTTATCTGGAAGATAGTATAATCTGAACAAATATAAAAAATCCACCCTTTCACCTTATCGGTGATTGGGTGGATTCTTTGTTTTATATATTATTTGGAATACTTGCCTCTCTTGACATAGTGAGTGTGGAGAACCTCGTGAGCAATGTGGCTGCCGGGCTTCTCGAAATACTCTCTGTAGACTGTCTTGATGGCTTCGCTTTCGTGCGACTTTCTGAGAGGGAGATTCTTGTCTGCCTCATAGAGAGCCTTGCCTCTGATGCCCTTAAGGTCAACA
>CAYXVM010000310.1:0-1915 GCA_964468465.1 uncultured Clostridium sp. | reverse complement strand
AGTGTGCTATTATATATGCGTAATAACGGTTCAGGGGGATTTTTATGGCTTTTAAAAACATAATCGACCTTCATACTCATACAGATAATTCTTTTGACGGCAATCATTCAACAATGTTTATGTGCGAAACTGCTTATATGAAAGGACTTCGTGCCGTAGCATTCACGGATCATGTTGAGATTGACGGTTATTACCGTGACAGCTTTGACAGAACTGCGCTTCAGTCTTTCTTCGAGGTTGCAAAGGCACGTTCTGCCTTTAACGGCAGGCTTATCGTCTGCGTTGGAGTTGAACTCGGTCAGGCTATTTATGATAAACCCGTTGCCGAGGAGCTTATCAACAGAATGAAATATGATTTTGTTATCGGCTCAATCCATAACCTGCCGAATCAGCAGGATCCTTATTATACGGATTTCAGCGATGAAAGCATTGATTATCTTGCCATGCTTGGCGAATTCTTTGAGCGTGAGCTGGAGCTTGCACAGTGGGATAAATTCGATTCTCTTGCCCATCTTACCTATCCGCTGAGATATATCGTCGGCAACTACGGCAGACCCGTTGACATGAGCAGATATTCCGAGATAATTGATGAAATTCTGCTGACTCTTATCAAAAATAAAAAATCGCTTGAGATTAACACCGCAGGTCTTAGACAGCCAATCGGCGTAACCTCACCCGATGAAAGCATTGTCAGAAGATACAAGGAGCTTGGCGGAAAGCTTATAACAATCGGTTCGGACGCACACTATGCCGAGCATCTCGGAGCGGGAATCGAACAGGGCTATGAGCTTGCGCTCAGATGCGGCTTTGATAAGATTGCCGTTTATCAGAACAGAATGCCGACCTTGATTCCCATAGAATGAGAACCGAAAGGAGCAAAAAATGAAGCTGACTGTTAACGCCCCTGCAAAAATCAATCTTTTTCTCGATATAGTCGGCAGGCTTGATAACGGATATCACAGCCTGTTTATGGTCATGCAGAGCGTAGGCGTTGAGGATGTTATAACGCTTGAAACCGCTGATAAAAAAGGAATATTTCTTTCCTGCACGGAAAAAAACCTGCCTTGCAACGAAAAAAATATAGCATATAAAGCCGCCGCCGCTTTCTTTGAGAGAGCGGGGATTGAGCCGAGCATTAATATCGCAATTGAAAAGCAAATTCCGTTTGCCGCAGGGCTTGCGGGCGGAAGCGCAGACGGTGCGGCTGTTCTTGTCGGCTTGAACGAGATTTATAAAACGAATTTCTCTCAATATGAGCTTTGCGAAATCGGGCTTCGGGTCGGCAGCGATATTCCTTTCTGCATTGTCGGTGGAACCTGCCTGTCTCAGAGCACTGGCGGCGTGCTTTCACCATTGAAGCCGCTTGATGATTGCTTTATCGTTCTTGCAAAGCCGAATGCAGGTGTATCAACCGCAGAAGCTTATACAGCCGCCGATGACATATATATCTATCATCCCGACTGCATCAGAATGCTTGACGCTTGCGAAAGGGGAGACTTCGGCGAAATCTGCAGATATTCCGCAAATGTTTTTGAGCAGGTTGTTGAGGTTGTTGACCGCATTGAATATAAACGCATAATGCGAAAGCACGGTGCGTCACTCTGCCAGATGAGCGGAAGCGGACCGACGGTTTTCGGGATTTTTGAAAGCCGTGAAAGCGCAGAAAACTGCGCCGCCGAGCTTAAAACAATCTGCCCCGAGGTTTTTGTAACCGTTCCCGTCAGACACGGCGCAAGAGTTGTTGATATAAAATAAATTATTAATTCTAAACAAATATTAACCGCCTGAGAATCCGTTCGTTCTCAGACGGTTTTATTTTTTATTCGATAGGGAAGAACTGTGTTCTCCCGCCTGAAGAATTGAAGAAATGAAGTGTGCCTGCGGCACATGAAGGTAGGGGCGACCCTGTGTGGTC
>CAYXVM010000309.1:0-1922 GCA_964468465.1 uncultured Clostridium sp. | reverse complement strand
ATCGTAAAAACATTCATTTTCTCGTATGTTCCATAGCTGATGTGATCGCTGTTTTCTACAGCACGATTTATTTCCCATATCCTTCCTTCATCAACTATTTCACTTAAGCACCGATTCATTTCATATAACGATGAAAACATAAAACTAATGCTATCCGAATCAGAATTGTTGATTTTACTGCATAATTCTTCGAATGAATATGTGTCAATAAAAAGGTTATTGTATACAAAATAATTCAGTTTCATTGACTGGCATAAAGGCAGTCTTTCCGGGTTGTCTGCTACCCTGTTTTTCATAAACATCTCATTGTTAAGCATAAAGTAATCATAACGTCTGATATCATCTCCGGTTTCCGTCACCGGATCATCCCATGTAAGATCTATCCAGTAATATTCCCCGTCCGCCTTAACATAATTCCATGCGTGCTTTCCCCTTTCAGTAATACCTGATGCAATTCCACTTTCGATTCCAATCCTGTCCATAATCATTTTAAACGCATCTGCATATCCCTGGCAGACAGCCTTTCCTTCAATGAGACATCCGTAAGCACTGGAACAAAATCCTCCGTCTTCATTTTGTTGTATTTTATCGGCTCCGATACTATCGTATACTGTATTATCAATAATATAATCGTGAACGTATTTGATTTTATCAAAATCATTCCAGGAGGAATCGATATGTAAAATAATCTCACTGATATTTTTTTCAACCAAATCAGACTGTTCTTTTAATTCCTCTACAGAAAAATCATTTATTATGTTAAATTTTATATCTGTATTGTATCCGTCTGTTGACCAGGTATATCCGGCGATCCAGTACAATTCCGGATTTTCAACTGAAAGATAATCACATACTTCTGAAACAATTTTTTCATCAACTTTTCTGTCGAAATGAATTATATGATTAAAATTTAAGAGTTCGTTTTTTATTAAACCAGATATTTCTTCGGTTTCACTGTTCGGTTCAGCAGCTTTGTTATCTGTTATTTCAAAGATTTTGTTATATGCAGTCGATTCTTCCGGAAAATCAAACTGTTCACCGGAATTTGTTTTCTCTGTTACCGAAATCGGTTTTTTTTCAGAATCAACACTGTTTTCCCTGTATTCTGTACATCCGGTAAAAAGAATCAGTATATATAATACAACAAAGATTTTTTTAATCATATTCCCTCCGAAAAATAAATTCGATTCATATTTTCTATTATATCATACATAAATCAAATATTCAATTACCAAAAATATATTGAATATTATTCACAACAATGGTATACTAAAATAAGCTAAATGCATTCAGAAAAGAGGTATCTCATGAAACGAACAAATAAAAATGAACGAAAGCACACACGAAAACCGGAAGATGAACATGATACGGGCATACTCGTTATATCAGATAAAAGTGGATCTGAGCTGTATCGATATGCATCTTCGTTGCAGAGAAAAATAATACTCAGAGAACATATCAACGATAAATGTAAGGAATTTAAAACAGAAGAGTTTACCAAAGCTGAAGAATATCGTTCGAGAATGGACAAAGAAATTCAATCACGAAAATATCCGCTTGGATATATCGCGGTTCGTTCAGGACGGGACAGAGGAGTGTATCCGTATATTAACCCTGAAGAACGTCTGAAAATTATGAATAAATTCCATAAATATGAAATACGGGATTTTGACCATTATCTTTTTAAAAGAAATGCTGAAGAGTGGTCAGAATTCGGATCCGGAGAAAAAAACGATGGTTCTTCGCTGTATACAGGTAAACGAAAACTTTTGAAAAGACTGTTTCAGGACGGAGTACCGGCAAAATTTTCAGGAATAGTAAAAAGCATTGAGTCAGGTTATATTTTTTTCGAAGAACTTGAAGTATCATATAATAATCATACAGAATCTGAATATAACATAACAATATATAATCCTGTATTA
>CAYXVM010000308.1:0-1947 GCA_964468465.1 uncultured Clostridium sp. | reverse complement strand
AACAACGAGGTTGACGGATATCAGCGCTGTTGAAACAAGGATTCCGCAAAGCAGGGGTCTGATGCCGAGCTTAACATGCAAAAGCCCCGTCACCGAGCCGAAAATAAATCCGGTAATGAAAGAGGCAACGAGCGCAATCCACGGGTTAATGCCCGCCCGGACGAGCAGACCGAACACAACGCCGCCCGAAAGCACCGTTCCCTCAACCGTCAGGTCAGGGAAATCAAGTATCGTATAAGAAATATAGTATCCCATAGCGAGTATGGAATACATAAATCCGTCTTGAAGAATAACATCAATTGAGCTGAGTATGGCAGACATACGCTGTCCTTTCCGTGATAACCGCCGCTCAGTCAAAACCGAACGGCGGTAACTCTACATTTAATTATTTGTTTGTGGCAACTGTTTCTGCGTTTGCGTAGGATTCGGGCATCTCCATGTTGAACGAAGCAAGAACCTCTGTGTTAACAACGGGAGTTGCGTCGGAGATTGTCTTAACGGGCATATCTGCAAGTGAAGCGCCCTCAAGAGTGTCTGCCGCCATGTCGCCCGTTACCTTGCCGAGAGCAACATAATCGATTGAAACGGAAGCAAGGCAGCCGTTCTTAACCTGCTCAACCTCTGAGCCGTAAACGGGGATTCCCGCAGAGTTTGCTGCGTCAAGAACAACGGAAAGATTGTTGACAACCTTGTTGTCGGTGAAGTTGTTGAGGCAGTCAACCTTTGCTGTCAGAGCAGCGGCGGCTGAGGGGATATCGGCGTCACTCTGAATGCTCTGAGGAACGATTTCGATTCCGTAAGGCTTTGCGGCTTCTTCAAGCAGAGCAAGCTGTGCGATTGAGTTTGCCTCGCTTGAGGTGTAAAGCACGCCGATTTTCTTGACATCGGGCTGCATTGAGGTTATGAGCTTGAGCTGAGCATCCATATCGAGAACATCCGATGTGCCCGAGCAGTTGTAACCGGGCTTTTCAAGGCTCTGAACAAGACCGACGGAAACGGGGTCTGAAACTGCGCAGAAAACAACGGGAATATCCTTGGCTTCGGCAGCCGCAAAAGCGGACGAAGCGGCGGGAGTTGCAATGGCAACTATCATATCGTAGCCCTGAGCGGCGAACTGGCTTGCATATGTTGAGCAATCGGAATCGGCTGCTGAATCTGAGCCTATCTGACGGGTTATCTCAACTCTGTCACCGAAGCGGGCTTTGAGAGCCTGCTCAACACCTGCATAGCAGTTGTCAAGCGAAGGATGGCTGATGTACTGAACAACGCCGACCTTGAAGGTATCGGCAGTATTTGCGGCTGATGCGTCGGAAGAATCCGTTGCGTCGGGAGTTTTATTTCCGCAGGATGCGAAAAGAACGACTGAAAGAGCAAGAACGAGAAGAATTGATATAAATTTTTTCATGGTGATTATCTCCTTAAATATGATTTTTTGAATTATATGGCGGTTAAAGAAATATCAAGCTTTCGCCATCGTCTTTTCAAAATAAACATATGCGTTCTCCTTTGTCTGAAAATAAAAAAATCTGCCCCACAAAACATGGGACAGAATAATTATCTGCGGTACCACCCAAATTCGTATGCTTGGCATACGCTCTCAACCGTGTACTGACATACACTTGCGCTCTAACGGTCGCTCACCGTCTCCCCTAACCTCAATCGGCTCGGTTCGCCCTCCGAAGTCCATTCGCCCTCGCTGCCGTTACCGCAATCGCACCGTCTGCGGCTCTCTTTGAACGCTTAAACGAAAGTTACTACTCTCCGTCACAGGTTTCTTAGGTATGCTGAAATAATAGCACAACGGTTTTCGCTTGTCAAGGCTTTTTTGAAAAAATTCAGCCTGCCGTGCGCTTCGTTTCAAGCGACGCTTTCGCCTTTATTTTATGCTTTTCAATAAAATAAAAAGCGAAGTGAACAAAGAAGGTTATGCTCCACGAAATCGGATAA
>CAYXVM010000307.1:0-1952 GCA_964468465.1 uncultured Clostridium sp. | reverse complement strand
TGGCCTATGCCGCGCTGCCCGAGGGCGGCGGCTTTGTGGTGCTGGCGGTGCTGATCGGCCTGGTGGGCCTGATCTACAGCCTCTATCTCCACAGCACTCTCAGTGACTTTTTCGCCCTGCGGGCCATTACGCCCATCACAGTGGTGTGCTGGATTTTGGCGGTCGGCGTTCTGGTCTTTGGCCTGCTGTCGGGCACCTTCCTGGAGGTGCTGATCGGCCTGACGGCCTGTGTGTTCTCCAGCCTGGCTACCGCCCGGGGGCCCCGCCGGAGCCAGCGGGGCCGTGACGCCCTGAGCCAGGTCCGGGGCTGCCGCACCTTCTTCCGCCAGGCCACCTGGCAGCGGCTCCAGCTGTATCAGGGCAGAAACCGCCGCTTCTATCAGACCCTTCTGCCCCGGGCCGTAGCGCTGGGCGTGGACAAGACCTTCGCCAAACGCTTTGAGCGGCTGCCGGTGGCGGTGCCTGAATGGCTGAATATCCCCGCTTCCGGCGCCATGTCCGCCCAGACCCTGCAAAAGGCCATGGCTCCCATTTTAAAGCAGCTCCGGGCAGCCTTCCGCTGACCTTTTTCCGGATTTCCTGTAAAATCCCCCTTTCTCCCGCAAAAACGCCGGTTTTTTTGATGGAATTCCGGCGTTTTTTCTTTGCCTGCGCTTTACATAAGCGGCTGGGTGTGCTATACTATCGAATGATTTTACCAGTTATGTCAACGGGATTGCGTCAATTTCCCTGTTTCGGGCATACTATGGACCAAACGAAACAAAGATTGTGAGGGTGCATTTATGGCACAATATGTGATTCACGGCGGCAAACCGCTCCACGGTACTGTTGAGATCAGCGGCGCGAAAAACGCCGCTGTTGGAATCCTTCCGGCGGCTCTTCTGGTGGACGGCGTCTGCCGCATCGAGAACGTGCCGGACATTTCCGATATTCAGCTGTTCTTTGATATTCTGACCCGCATGGGCGCTACCGTCCGGATGATCAACCGCACCACCTTTGAGCTGGACTGCTCAGGGGTCCATACTACCTCGGTGCCCCATGAGCTGGCCTGCAAGATCCGGGCCTCCTACTATTTGGTGGGCGCGCTGCTGGGCCGCTTCGGCAAGGCCACTGTGGCTATGCCCGGGGGCTGCGACTTCGGCGTCCGGCCCATCGACCAGCACATTAAGGGCTTTAACGTCATGGGTGCCGACGTGCAGATCATCAGCGGCGACATTGTGGCCACCACCCAGCAGCCCCTCCACGGCGGACGGGTCTATCCGGACATCGTGTCCGTGGGCGCCACCAGGAACATCATGATCGCCGCAGTGCTGGCCGAGGGCACCACCATCATCGAAAACGCCGCAAAGGAGCCCCACATCGTGGACCTGGCGAACTTCCTCAACGCCATGGGTGCAAACATCTCCGGCGCCGGTACCGATGTCATCAAGGTCCGGGGCGTCCGGCACTTGCGGGGCGGGCACTATTCCATCATTCCCGACCAGATCGAGGCGGGCACCTACATGGCCGCTGTTGCCGCTGCCGGCGGCAGTGTTCTGGTAAAGAACGTGATCCCCAAGCACCTGGAGTGCATCTCCTCGAAGCTCCGGGAAATGGGCGTCAAGATCACTGACCAGGGCGACGCGGTGCTGGTGGAATCCACCGGACACCTGACCAAGGCCAAGGTCAAGACCATGCCCTACCCCGGCTTCCCCACGGATATGCAGCCCCAGATCGCCGTCTGCATGGCGGTGGCCGAGGGCACCAGCGTGGTCACCGAAGGGGTCTGGGACAACCGCTTCCGCTACATCGGCGAGCTCCGGCGCATGGGTGCCAACGTCCAGGTGGACGGCAAGGTTGCGGTCATCGAGGGCGTCGAATCCCTGCGGGGCTGCCAGGTGAAGGCCTGCGACCTCCGGGCAGGCGCCGCCATGGTCATCGCCGGCCTGGCTGCCCAGGGCACTACCACCATC
>CAYXVM010000306.1:0-1973 GCA_964468465.1 uncultured Clostridium sp. | reverse complement strand
GTTTATCGGCGAAATTGCCGAAACGGGATAGCACTGAGAAACAAACCAATCGGCAATTGTCAGCACATAATCGACAAATGCTCCGTAATTCTCTTTGGGCAGATTTGATTGATAAGGCTCAAGCCCGCCCGAGGCGTGGCCGCTTGCGGTCATTGAAAAATGCGGACTGTTGCAAAAAAGAATTATCTCCTTTGCTCCGTATTTAACCGCAGCGTCAAGCATCCTCCGAGCGTTTGCGTCACGGGTAAAATCATATTCATATTCGCCCGTCCGCTCATTGAAAACATAAAAGCTTTCCGTACGCCTTGACGGGTCGCCTATTCGGCTGTTCGGGTTATCCTTTTCGCCGCCGCCGATATTGTAGCGGAAAATATCAAGCCCCAGCCCCGTTTCATCATCATAAAGCAGCCTTGCAATTTCATCTGCCTGCTCATCGCTTTCGATATTCTGCGCCCACCAGCAGGAGCTTGTGCCAAAGCCCTCAAAGGTTTGATAAGCCATATATTTATTCACTCCGATCGTTTGGGTATCGCTGTGTTCGTAAGCAGAAAAAAGAAAGGTCTGTATAACCGCAAGTATCAAGCACAAATATTTATTTATCATGGGCTGTTATCCTCCGTTTTATTTCAGAAGCTTTTCGCAGATTTAAAGCAAATATTTTTTAATCGCCTGAGCAACTCCGTCTTCTCTGTTTGACGGCAGAATGTAATCGGCATGAGATTTTAATTCTTCAACTGCATTTCCCATTGCAAATTTCATTCCCGATGCTCTGAACATGGAAAGATCGTTTTCTCCGTCACCGATACAGGCAATATCGGAAGCGGATACTTTCAGAAAATCGGCAAGTGAAGAAAGGCCTTTTCCTTTTGTTGCAGACTCCGAAAACACTTCAACATAGATATTTCCGAATGCCGATTTAATATTGGCATCGGGATATTTCGTGAGAATGCCTCTTGCCTTTTCTTTTCCTGCAAACGGAGAAAAATAAAACTGCAATTCTTCAAAATCAGGCTTTTCTTCTTTTATATAATCCGCCAAGCTTGTTACCGTTATCGAATTTTTCGAGTCTTTGCCGTAAATCATGCTCCCCATTGCCGCCAACGCTTTCCCCTGAACGATATATTCATCATGTATATGAGCGGAAATTCCGAATTTCTGCCCGGCAAACTCATTTATAAGTGAATACCCGATATCAAACGGAACGGCGGACTCATAAATCTTTTCTTTTGTTTTCAAATCCAGAACCGAAGCGCCGTTTGAAGTGACTGCATAGCGGATATACGGTTCTTTTTTGATTTTTTCGGGCATGCAGGTAAAGGTTCTTCCGGTTGTCGGCACTATTTCAATTCCCGCTTTTGCGGCTTTTCGCAAAGCATTGATTGTTTTATCCGAAATATTGCCACGGCCGTAAACACAGGTGCCGTCCATATCTATGGCAAGCAATTTCATGGCGGACTCCTTTCAGGTTAATTATGGTTTTCTTTTTCATTTCTTCACCCTGCCGTAAAGACACCTTACCGGCTCTTTCTCAATCACCAATCCGCAGTAATTGCACATAATGCATTTAGCTTCGGGCTGACCGTTTTTCAGCTTTGCCGCAAGGTCGGGCTCGCAGATAAACGGCCTGCACATTGAAACATAATCCGCCTTGCCGTCGGACAGGATTTTCTGCATGTCACAGACCTTATGTATTCCGCCGACAACAATAACGGGAACCGAAACATTTTTCTTGATTATTGCGGCGTTTTCAACATTGAAATTTTCAAGTGGCTTCGGCTGTCTGATTAACGGATTTATGAGATTTGCGGCGGGCAATGCGATTTTATTCAGGAGCTTCGGGAACGATGCGCACGGCTCTCTGTATCTGAAAACCGCGTCCATCGGCAAATGCTCGCTTCGCATCGTGTTCATTCCGTCCTGAACAGTGCCGCAGGATACCTCGATTGCGTCACATCCCGCCTCTTCAAGCCGTT
>CAYXVM010000305.1:0-2001 GCA_964468465.1 uncultured Clostridium sp. | reverse complement strand
CACTATCCGCTCAAAAATCAGCTTTTGCGGAGCAATTACAATCGGTCATGGGCGTAGCCTATCCGAAATTTGCGAACAACGGGCTACCACAACAGGGCCGCCCCTACCGCTGAACCGTTGGGGTTTATTGATTTCCGGAACACAGTAACCATAGAATTTCACAGTTATTATTATATATGAAAACTCGGGGACAATATTTTTTGCGAAAAAATTTGGTTTTTGTTGATAAAATCAATACATTATTATATAATAGAACTCACAAATATTTTCTTAATGGGGTGTTTGTTTGAAAAGGGCTGTTTCTCTTATACTTGCGCTGGCGATTCTTGCGCTGTCGCTTACCGTCGGCGCTGTCAATATTGCACCGAAGGTCAAAGCGGTTGATATAGACTATCAATGCGGCGACAATATCACATGGTCGCTTGACACGGCAACGGGCATTCTTCGCCTTGACGGCACGGGAGAAATATATAACTACTCAAAGGAACGTGCTCCGTGGTACAAATATGCAACTTATATCAAAAGTATTGTTATCTCAGAGGGAATAACGGTTATATCTCACGGTTCTCTTATCGGTCTTAACAATGTTGTTTCGATTTCCATTCCTGCAAGCGTTGAAAAAATCTTAACTTCGGGTTCCTTTCCGTCCCTGAAAACGGTTGACGTTGCCGATGGTTCACACCTCTACCAAGTCGCTTATGATTTTATCGGCACCGGTAACCCTTGGTATGCCGCCATTCCAAATAATTCTCCGGTTTATGTCGGTCCCGTTCTTTGGCGTTATAAAGGAACGCCAAGTGAAAATACATCAGTTGAAATCAAAGCCGGAACCAACGCAATAAACAAAGACGTGTTTAAAGGCCTTGCAAACATAACGGACATATCATTTCCTGACACTCTGAAATATATCGGTGAATCGGCTTTTGAGGGCACGGGCTGGTATGACTCTCAGCCGGACGGCGCAGTATATGCCGGCAGCGTTTTTCTTGCCTACAAAGGCACAATGCAGCTTTCGGACTCCGACTTGATAATTAAAGACGGAACAAAAGGAATCGCAAACAAAGCTATTTATAATAACCAAGTCATTAATAGCGTTACATTTCCCGCTTCTGTTGAAATAATCGGCAACAATGCATTTGACCGATGCAAAAATCTGAATGAAATAGTGTTTGAAGCCGATAGTTGCTTGCGGTATATCGGCTCCAGAGCTTTTAACTATGCAAATATCAAAGAAATAAGTTTTCCCGAATCGCTCGAAATCATTGACCGTTGGGCATTTTCTGAATCAAGCCTTCGCTCTGCTTATATCCCCGCAAACGTTAAAATGCTTGACGGTGCTTTTGATTCAACTGCGAATATGATAAGATTTGAGGTTTCTCCCGACAATCAGTATTATTGTTCAGATTCTGACGGAGTTGTTTTTAATAAAGACAAAACTGCATTGATTTGTTTTCCTGCAAGAGCACCTATAAGCGAATATACCATTCCCGACGGAGTTCTGTACATTGCGATTGAGGCTTTCTCAAAAAGCCATCTCCACAAGCTCATATTCAACAGTGAACTTCAGTCAACTGCGTCATCTATCTTTTATCAATGCTACATTGACATAATAGATCTTGGAAACGGTCTTCAGGAACTCAGCGAATCAATGTTTTGGAGCAATTGGGGCACTGCCCGCCTTACAATCCCCGAAAACATTAAAACAATAAAAGGCGGTGCTCTCGGATATCATCTAAAATATCTTTACTTTCCGAGCAAAGATGTTATATTTGATACATCATGGTTTAACTCAGAAGAAAAAGCAACATTTTTCTGCTATGAAAATTCAACTGCCCATGAATTTGCGTTGGAGAACAGCATTCCCGTTGTTCTGTTCAACGACGACAACATCGGCGATTATTCCGCTCTGGAATATGCAGTGAATAAGGCAAAATCACTTGCTCCCGAAAAAGCAGAGCATTGGGCATATTGGGATATGATGGCTATAATTGAAAATATTCC
>CAYXVM010000304.1:0-2008 GCA_964468465.1 uncultured Clostridium sp. | reverse complement strand
CTTAAGATGTGAGTATTGTTATACATCTAGACTTAAAAAGGTTTTTGAATATGCAAAGGCAACCGAGTCAAACAACGAAAAGCTCAAGAAGATTTGCCGTTCCCTTTCCGACGAGAACAAGGCTCTCAAGGCAGGCGGCGCAGCAGCTGCTTCCGCTCCCGCCGCAGACGCAGCCGTTCTTTCGAGCATTGACAAGATAGTTAAGCTCAGCGAAGAAATAACAAGAGAAAATGTTATTCTCCGCACCAAAATTTCAAAATAATAACACCGCTCACAAAACAGAAAGGCAGAATTTCAGTTATGGAACAATTCCGATTAAAAAGCATTGACGAGCTCGACCTCGAGTTTGTTTCCAAAACAAGAGCTTCAAAGCCTGCTGAAAGCGGTGCGGAAGCCAAAAGTCTTATTCCCGAGATAAACAAAGCAGACGCCGTTCAGCGAAACGAAGCAGCGGTCGGTTCTTCACCGAGATATTTCAATCCCCCTGCCCGTCCGACATCGCCGGAGCCTGCATATGAGCCCAAAGCCGAACAGCCCGTTCAGAAAAAGGCTCGTCCGCTTGTTCCCATCGGTCAAAGCTCTCCGTCATATGTTCCCATCGGAGCTGATGAAAATGAGCAGGAAGAAGATCTGGATTTCTCAAAAGGAAATTACGGTGAAGCTCATATTGACATGCCCAAAAAGGCAAAGAAAAGCGGCGGAGTTCTGGCAGGGAAGATTATTTCAATCGTTATGCTCGCCGCAACCGTTGTTATTTTCATGCTCGGCTGTTTTGTTGCCATATTCCTTGACAACAACGGTTCAGACATCGGCGGAATTTGCTTTAACACAATGAGCTGCGATGTTGAAACTCTCGGAGTTTCAAAGGGCGACCTCATCATTTCAAAGAAGCTCTCCGCAAACGAATATGCCGCTCAGGATCTTATCGCCGTTCCCTCCTCGGATTCGGGATGCAGTATCAATGTTATCAATTATGCCAACATCATTTCAGACAGCGATTCGGAGCTTTCAACAACGGATATTGCCAATCAGTCAGCTTATCCCGTAACCATAATGGCTTCGGACTGCTACGGTCTGATTCAGTCTTACATACCCGCTCTCGGCGGAATCCTCAGCTTTGCGCTTCAGAACGCAATTCTCGTTTGTCTCCTGTTTGTTCTGCTTGCCGCACTTTGGTGCCTGCTCCTTGTTTTCCTCGAAAAGAAAACGCCCAAGGCGACATCGGGTGCGAAAAAAGCTAAGAAAAACAAGAAATAATAAAAAATTCAGAGACAGGTGCATTGAATGTGCCTGTCTCTGTTTTTTAATGTAATCTGTTAAATAAAAATCGGCTGAAGCTGTCTGCCCTCAAGAGCCGCTTTTGCGGCTTCGCAGGTTCTCGAAAAATCCGCAACAATGCTCCTCGGCTTCTTTTCGCAGTTATCCTGCTTCATGGGAACAAAATAAACATTTCTGCAATTAAGCAGTCTGCCTATGTTCTGAGCGGCGGTTGAAAGAGCGTCGTTCGTTGAAACCGCTATAAGCAGAGGTCTTTCGTTGCGCAGATGAGCCTTTGCCGCAAGGGTGACGGGCGTGTCGGTTACGCCGTTTGCAAGCTTTGCAAGAGTGTTGCCCGTGCACGGCTCTATTATAAGAATGTCAAGCAGTTTTTCGGGGCCTATCGGCTCTGCCGTAGTCAGGGTTGAAATCACTTTCTTTTCGCACATTGCTTCGATTATTTCAACGAAATCAGCCGCTTTGCCGAATCTTGTGTCGGTTGAGAAAGCATTATATGACATTATCGGAACGACATCCGCCCCCCTGCTCCTCAGCTCGGGAATCTGTGCGATTGCTTTTTCAAAGGTGCAAAACGAACCGCAAAGTGCGAATCCTGCGGTAATATTATCCATACTCACACTCCTTCATCATATTAATTATTCCGTCAGCTATTATTCTTCCCGCCGTTTTCGGCGCAACCTTGCCGGGCAGAGACGGGCATTGAATTGCATTGCTTCCAAGCCCGTAAGCC
>CAYXVM010000303.1:0-2020 GCA_964468465.1 uncultured Clostridium sp. | reverse complement strand
GGGCAGGCAGGTTATCTGCGTTACCCATCTTGCAAGAATTGCCGCACAGGCGGACAAGCACATGAGAATTTCAAAATCCGTTGACGGTTCAAACACTTTCACGAAGATTGAAACGCTCGGATTCGAAGAAAGGGCGGCGGAGATTGCAAGAATAACCGCAGGCGGAGGAATAACCGCTTTGCAGCTTGAAACGGCAAAGGAAATGTTAATAAATGTAAAACAGGAGGATATTCAACAATGAAAATCGGAGCTTGCGTCGGAGCAAATGCAGAAAGCATGAGAATAATCAAAAAAATAGGTTTTGACTATGCCGAGGGTCACAGCCAGGATATTGTCAAAAAGCCTATGGAATATATTGAAGAAATGAAAGCAACGGGTATTCCGATGCTTGCCGCAAACTGCTTTATCGGTTTGAGAGTTGTCGGCGAAGAAAGAGACGATGAAAAAATCAAAGAATACCTTGAGGAGCTTTTCAAAAGAGGTGCTTATCTCGGAATAAAATATTTTGTTTTCGGTTCATCGGGCGCAAGAAGAATTCCCGAGGGAATGACCCTTGAGGAGGGCAGAGCGCAGATTGTTGACTTCCTTAAAAGACTTGTTGTTCCCGTTGCCGAGAAATATAACATAAGAGTTGCGATCGAGCCGCTTCGCCCCGCCGAATGCAACGCCATCAACACCGTTGCCGACGGCATTGAGGTTGCCGAAAAGGTTGATTCGCCTTATGTTAAGGTTCTTGCCGATGTCAAACATATGTATGAGCAAAACGAGGATTTAAAGCTTCTTTATGATTATAAAGATTGGATTATCCATGCCCACACATCAAATCCAGACCCTGATCCCTCGCTGAATAAAAAGAGAGTTTATCCCAAGGCGGGCGACAAATTCGATCAGCGTGATTTTATCGAGCCGTTGAAAGCAATCGGCGTTGAATGCGTTTCAATCGAAGCTGATGTAATCGATTTCCCTGCCGATGCCGCAGAAGCCTATAAAATATTGAGACCTTTGGCGGAGGATTGATTTGAAGCTATCTGAAAATGATTTAATACTGTTTTCGGGCGATTCGATAACCGACGGAAACCGTGGAAAATCCATGGACTGCAACCATATAATGGGTCACGGCTATCAATACATTATTTCTGCCCGGCTTGCTCTTGAAAACGCTTCGTCAATGCCGAAATTTGTCAACAAAGGCTATTCCGGAGCAACCATGCGGGAGCTTTTTGATAAATGGCAGGAAGATGTTATCGATAATAAACCGACCGTGCTGAGCATTCTCGCAGGAGTGAATGACGGGTATTTCGGATATCTCAGAGGCTTGACCGTTCAGGATACGGTTTCAAATTATTCAGAAGCACTTTTGCAAGCCGTTGAAACAACCCGAAATAAGCTTGGAGATATCAGAATTGTAATTTGCGAGCCGTTTTATTTTCCGCTTAATGAAAAGTCATTTACGGACAGGCACATTCCTCACCCCGAATGCGAAAATCCCATGCAAAATTACGGAGCCGAAACAAATGCGGAGCATATTGCTTTCAGAGTTGAAGCGACCGATAAAATAAGGGCTTCGGCAAAAGATACTGCCGAAAAAACGGGCTGTGTGTTCGTTCCGCTTTATGACAGATTTTTGGGTGAAATCAAAAAATCCCGACCCGAATATTTTATTTGGGACGGTACGCATCCGACCGTTGCGGGTCATATGCTTATTGCCGAAGAATGGCTGAAAGCCAACGAAGTTTAAAAATTATAAAAAAGTTAAATAACCGAAAGGATGATTTTATATGCAGATTTATGACGAGCTTGTGGCAAGAGGTCTTATTGCCCAGGTTACTGACGAAAAAGAAATAAGAGACCTGATTAACGGCGGCAAGGCGGTATTTTATATCGGCTTTGACCCCACGGCTGACAGCCTTCATGTCGGTCATTTCATGGCTCTCTGCCTTATGAAAAGGCTTCAGATGGCAGGCAACAGACCGATTGCTCTGCTCGGCGGCGGAACGGGCATGATCGGCGACCCCTCGGG
>CAYXVM010000302.1:0-2024 GCA_964468465.1 uncultured Clostridium sp. | reverse complement strand
GAGGCCCTCGGCCAGGAACCGCTCGTAGGAGTCCTTCTGGATCTTCAGCAGGTTCGGGATTTCGATGATTTTGTCGTCATCATGCTTGGCATAGCTCTTTCGCAGGGTCTTGCCGTACATGACATCCTTGACCATTGCCATTCTAGATCATCACAGCCTTTCTTTTCCGTTCAAATTCTTGTGTATTCTGACACACCAGGGTGAGTTGTCACATTTTCAGCATTTACATCTTGCATTTCACCCCATTCCGTGATAGACTAATCATGGAGTGAGTGGCCCATATTGCCCACTTAGGCATTATGGATTTCTATTTTACCATATTTTCCAGTCTCAGTCAATGGATACCGTAAAAAAATAATCACCATTTTTGCAGTTTGTGCAAAGATGGTTTTTGTTTTTTATGCAAAAAGTCAAAGCTTTTTTGGTTCTATAATAAAAGTTGGGGTAAGAGAATAAAAAGAGTAGAGCAAATCGAAAAAGACCTGTACAATGGAAATGCTACAGACCAAAAGACAGGGGGATTTCGAGATGCTCTATAAAGATTTTAGCGCAGAAATACTGGGATTGCAAGGGGTAATTGTAACGGCGGTTGACGAAAGGAATGGACAGCTTTGTATCTGTGTAGAATTGCCCAGAAAAGAACATACCTGCCCTGGGTGCGGCGCAAAAACAAGTGCGATCCATGATTACCGGAAGCAAGAGGTAAAGGATATTCCGGCATTCGGAAAGAACATCCACCTTGTGCTTCGCAAACGCCGTTACCGCTGTGCTTGCGGCAAACGGTTCTTCGAGGTCAACACCTGGCTGCCTCGATATCGCCGCATGACCAATCGGGTCAGCAGCGCTGTGATCAATGAGCTTTCCGGTGTTGCCTCCTACACAAGCGTGGCAAAGAAGTTTTCTCTGTCTGTCACCACTGTGCAGCGGATTTTTGATCTGGTATCCTATCCAAAGCCGGCCATGCCGAAGGTTCTGGCCATAGACGAGTTCAAGGGCAACACCGGCGGAGAAAAGTTCAATGTAATTTTGACAGATCCTGAGAAAGGTGTTGTCCTGGATATTTTGCCAAAGCGATACGGCGTCTATCTGTCGGAGTATTTCTCATCCATACGTCGGGAAGAACGAAAGAAAACCAGCTATTTTGTCAGTGATATGTGGAATACCTATGTGGATTCAGCGGCTGTTTATTTCCGGAATGCAGACCATGTTGTTGACCGGTTTCATTGGATCCGGCAAGGGCTCCAGGCGTTTGAGGAGGTTCGTAAGCAAGAACAAAAACTGCTGGGTGAAGTACTGCGCAAAAAGACAAAGCATTGCCGTTTTCTGCTTTTGAAACGATACGAAGACCTGCCAGAAGAGAAAAAATTCCGGGTTGATACCATATTGGAAGCCTCACCACGTTTGACCAGCGCCCACTTCCTAAAGGAGCGCCTTTTACGTATTTCTGACGAAGAAAACGCAGAACAAGCGGTGAAACTGTTCTGCGAATGGACTTCTATGGCTGAAACAAGCGGTTTACAGCCTTTTGCAGATTGTGCAAAGACCTTTCATAATTGGTCGGTTGGAATTGCGAACTCGCTGCGCTGCCCTTATTCCAACGGATTTACAGAAGGCTGCAACAATAAAATCAAGGTCCTGAAACGCAACGCCTATGGTCTGCGGAACTTTCCGCGCTTTCGTAATCGCATTTTACATATTTTTGCCTACCAACGTTCTTGATCCCTGTACAGGTCCTTACCCCAACTATTGACAAAGAACCCAAAAAAGGCATCTGAAAATCAAGCAGGCCGCAGCGCTCCCGCATTTGCGCCAGCGGGAGCTTTGTCCACGGCAAAGCTCCCACCAGAACAAAAAACGACAAGCAAAGGCTTGTCGTTTTTTCTGGAGGTGACGCCCGGATTTGAACCGGGGAATGAAGGTTTTGCAGACCTTTGCCTTACCACTTGGCTATGGTACCGTAATATAAAAATTGGAGCGGATGACGGGGCTCGAACCCGCTACCTCCACCTTGGCAAGGTGGCGCT
>CAYXVM010000301.1:0-2067 GCA_964468465.1 uncultured Clostridium sp. | reverse complement strand
CGTTCCGTGGGATTTAATATGTTTTCACGGACAGCCGCAAGGGCTGTCCCTACGGGTTATTGTTTAATTGTCAATTTGTAGGGGACGATGCCCACATCGTCCCAAATCAGGTTGCTTGTTATTCGCCTGCAGCGAATCGGTTCGTCGGGAACGCCGAATCCTACGGTTTTTCGTGAATTTGCGCGTTTTCAAGCGGGAGAACGCAGTTCTCCCCTACGGTGTTGCAGATGATTTCTGCTGTTTTCTCGGAACGCTGAGGACAGCGTTCCCTACGAAAAATTGTTATTATTCAACAGATTCGACGTTTCAAGCAAACGGCGGGAGCAAGCCCCCGCCCTACCGTTTCGAAATATTTTTTGCGGAGCAATTACAATCGGTCATAGGCGGAGCCTATCCATAATTTGCGAAGCAAACTTCATTTTTGCGAATGCAAAAACTTCATGTGCCGAAGGCACGCTTCATTTCTTCATTTTATAAGGGTCGCCCCTACCTTCATGTGCCGCAGGCACACTTCATTCTTCATTTGCCTTCGGGCGGGAGAACGAAGTTCTCCCCTACCGTTGAGCCGTTGGTTATTATTGTTTTTTGTAACACCGGATACGGAATCAAATCATTTATAAAAAGATAAAGCAGCAGATGCGGTTAATCCGTTCTGCTGCCTTTTTGTTAATTACCGACCTCTATGCTGATTTGGTTAAAGATACGCAAAAGGTCGTCAACCGACGCTTTTTCTTTTTCTTCTCCCTTGATATCAACAATGCACTTGCCCTCGTGCATCATTATGAGCCGTGTGCCGTATTCAACGGCAAAGCGAAGATTATGGGTGACCATCAGCGAGGTCATATTTCTTTTTCTGACGAATTTATCCGTGAGACCCATTACCGTTTCGGAGGATTTGGGGTCAAGCGCCGCCGTATGCTCATCGAGAATCAGCAAATCGGGGCTTGTCATGTTTGCGATAACGAGCGCAAGAGCCTGCCTCTGACCGCCGCTGAGAACGCCAACCTTTGCATTAAGGCGGTTTTCAAGTCCCATTTCGCATTCTTCAAGAAGCGAGCGGTAATAATCGATTCTTTTGGGATTAACGCTTCTTGAAAGCCCGAAAAGCTTATTTTTGTTATCCGCAAGAGCCATATTCTCCAGAATCGTGAGATCGGCGCAGGTTCCCGCTTTCGGATCCTGAAACACCCTACCTATCTTCTCGGCACGGCGGTATTCGTTCATTTTTGTTATGTCTTTCCCGTTAAAAATTATTTTGCCGCTGTCGGGAGTGAGCGAACCGCAGATGAGGTTCAGAATCGTTGTTTTTCCGCTGCCGTTTGAGCCGATAACGCAGACAAATTCGCCGTCGTCGATTTTAAGGTTGAAATCCTTGAAAAGCGTTGTCGCATCGGGAGTTCCGACATTAAAGGTCTTGCAAATATTCTCAAGCTCTAACATTCTTCTGCTCCCCTCTCTTGCGGATTGCACCGCTGCCGACAAGTGCAACGGTGAACAGTGCCGCCATGATAATTTTATTGTATGCCGACGGAACGCCGAGCAGAGTTGCGATGCCGAGACAGCCCTGATAGATAACCGAGCCAAAAATAACCATTGTGGTTGGCTTCATGAAGCGGACTTTTCCGAAAACCGAAAGCCCGATAATCAGCGAAGCAAGGCCGATAACGATCATTCCGATTCCCATGCCCTGATTGACATTGTTGCGGCTCTGGACTATCAATGCGCCCGAAACGGCGGCAAGTCCGTTGCCTATCGCAAGGCCGAGAACCTTATAAAAACGCTGATCCTTTGCGAGCATTGTAACATACTGTGAATTGCTTCCCGTTGCTCTGAGCATAAGTCCGCTTTTGGTTTTGAGATAAAGGTCAAGCAGAATTTTGCAGATAACGGCAATCGCAAAGAATGTTATCAGCCTTTGAAGATTGAAGCCTTTGAAATCGGTCGGGAGCAGGTTTGCGGGGAAAGAACGCAGCAGGGTAGGAACGCCTCTGCCAAGGTCAATTGTTGAAAGAGCGCCGTCTCCCGCAAAATTGCCGCCCATGCCGACAACCGTAACAACGAGGTTGA
>CAYXVM010000300.1:0-2101 GCA_964468465.1 uncultured Clostridium sp. | reverse complement strand
AACAGAAGAAATCATTGTCATACTGTAGAGGCGAACATTATTCGCCCGAATGAAAACTCACAGTAAAAATGAATTTTCTCGCAGGGAACGCTGTCTTCAGCGTTCCGGGAAAGCAAAAAACGGCTCGCTTTATGCGGGACGGGTGACCCGTCACCTACGGTTGTCGCCTGAAAACTCAGAAATTCGCAAAAAATCCGTAGGAATTGGCGTTTCGCCACCTCATCCGTCACTCCGTGACACAATCCCCAAAAACCAATCCGCACACGGCATTGAACCGTGTGCGGATTTGCTTAATTATTATACTTTACTTATGCTTTCTTTGCGGCTCTTTTGGCGATTGCTTTTTCAATAAGACCAAAGACAAGTTTAGCAATGAAATAGCCGATGATGCCGTAGATTATGCCGACAGCTGCGCCTGCAAGCACATCCGTGCAGAAATGAACATGAACATAAATTCTTGAGAAACCGATAATTGCGGCAAGAATAAATGCGGGTACGCTGACTTTCCATTTCTTTGATGCGAGAGTTGCTGCCATGGCAACTGCAAAGCTTGATGATGTGTGACCCGAGGGGAAAGAAAAGCTTCTGTGAATTTCTTCAATATACGGGAATTCATAGGTCGCAAGCCATTTTCGAGCAAGCTCAGGATATGCGGCAAGGTTTTCTTTGCATTTTTCAACAAGGATTTCATAATTTTTATGTATTTCGGTCAATCCGTTATATTCGCTCGGTATCATTTCCTTGTCTATCATTGCCAAATCGAAGAAGAAATAGGGTCTGGGGCGAGCGATAAGGGGCTTGAGAATGTAGTTGTTAATCACAAGCATTATGCCGAGACCGAAAAGCATCGCAAGACCGACTTTGCGTGTTTTCTTGGGGATAAGAAGAATCACTGCAAGGAGAGGGAAAAACCAGCCGTCGCCAAGTGTAGTAATAAACTGCATAATCGGGTTGAGCCAGTCTGCCCAGATATGGTTTGCAACAAACTCAAATACCGAAAGGTCAAAACTAAGTATTGCTTCCAAAAAAATCTTCCTTTCTTTTGGGGATTATTTATTCCTATTATCGCTTGTATTAACAAAAAATGCAAGCAAAAATTAAAAAGTTTTCGTAAAAAACTCTTGAATTTGAATTAAAAAGCCTCATTTTCAAAAAATATCAGCGAAAGATGAGGTGAAATTATGGGAAAATTTTTCAGCGAAAACAAAGAAATCAGAGATGAATTTGACAAGCTTCCGCTTGCGGTTAAAAACGCAATTATCGAATCGGGCGTTGAGATAAGCTCTGTCGAACAGCTCAGAAAAGCGGCTCAGAGCATAGAAGATAATATGTGATTGAGCTATTGCAATCGGGGCTGTCTTAGGGTATAATATATCGTGATTAAATATGACTGCGAGGATATAAGTTTGAAAACCGAGATAGTTGATATAAATAAC
Organism: uncultured Clostridium sp.; assembly: GCA_964468465.1. Lineage (GTDB taxonomy): Bacteria > Bacillota > Clostridia > Oscillospirales > Acutalibacteraceae > CAG-177. The sequence continues at coordinate 665 of CAYXVM010000300.1, read as the reverse complement.
GCCGCCGAGCTTGACGCATTTAACGAAACCCATCCGAATGGCCATTTTCTCCAGACTTCTCTCTGGGGCAGGGTCAAGGACGATTGGAAATGGTTCGGCGTTATTTGCAGAAATGAAAGCGGAGAAATAACGGGCACTCTTGCGGTGCTGCTCCGCAGAATATCGAAGCTGCCTTATCATATGATGTATGCCCCGAGAGGCCCCGTCTGCGATTTTGACGATAAGGAAACCTTTTCGGCTCTGATTGAAGCCGCAAAGGCTGAGGGCAAGAAGTATAACGCCTACGAGCTGAAAATTGATAAAGATGTTCCCGCCGATAATGAGGAATACAGAGCAATGGCGGTTGCCGAGGGCTTTAAGCTGAAAGGTGCGACCGTCAATTTTGAGGATTTTCAATGCCGCTGTGTTATCAGAATTCATATCAATGGCAGGAGCGAGGACGAGGTTTTTGCGTCGTTTCATTCCGACCACCGCCGCAAGATAAGAATTGCAATCAAAAACGGCGTTGAAATTAAAATTCACGGAAGCGAAAAAGCTGATGTATTTTATTCGCTGATGAAAGAAACCTGCGAAAGAGACGGCTTTGAACTGCGTTCGGCAAAGTATTTTGCAAAAATTCTTGACTGCTTCGGCGACAGGGCGAGGCTATATATGGCTTATTATGA
>CAYXVM010000299.1:1528-2115 GCA_964468465.1 uncultured Clostridium sp. | reverse complement strand
CAGTCCCTCCCGGAAAACGGCCTACGACCTGGTGGCTGTTGAAAAGGGGGAGCGTCTCATCAACATGGACTCCCAGGCTCCCAACAAGGTCTTTGCGGAGTGGGCGCTGGCGGGAGGATTTTTGCCGGGTGTCACCTCGCTCTGGCCGGAGTACTCCTATGGGGACTCCCGGCTGGATTTTGCCGTGGAAACGCCCCGGGGGCTCCATCTGGTGGAGGTCAAGGGTGTGACGCTGGAGGCGGAGGGAGCGGTGTATTTTCCCGACGCTCCTACGGAGCGGGGCGTGAAGCACCTGCAGGAGCTGCGCCGGGCGGCGGAGGCAGGGATTGACGCGACCATATTCTTTGTGGTACAACTGGAAGGAGCGAAAAGCCTCTCTCCCAACGATTCCACCCATCCGGCCTTTGGCCGGGAGCTGCGCCGGGCGGCGGAGGCGGGGGTGAACGTGCGGGCCTTCGACTGCCTGGTGACGCCGGAGAGCCTTGCCATCCACCGGGAGATCCCGGTTATCCTATGATTATCGAGAATGGAAGTCACGTATGAGCATTGTGGAACTGTTCCTGATCGGCATCAGCCTGTCCATGGAC
>CAYXVM010000299.1:0-1518 GCA_964468465.1 uncultured Clostridium sp. | reverse complement strand
TGCCAGGGCCTTGGTATGCGGCGGCTGGATCTGCGCCGGGCCGGGGTTATCGCCCTCTTTTTCGGCGGTTTTCAGGCGCTGATGCCTCTTGCGGGCTGGGTCCTGGGATCTGCCTTTTCCGCCTACATCCAGCGCTTTGACCATTGGGTGGCCTTTGTCCTGCTGTGCTTCATCGGCGCCAATATGGTGCGGGAGGCCCTTTCCGGAGAAGAGGAAGAGGAGTGCTGCTGCGGTGAGACATTGGATTATAAGCGGCTGTTTCTCATGGCCGTGGCCACCAGCATCGACGCGCTGGCGGTGGGTGTCACCTTCGCTTTTTTGGACGTCAGCATCCTCCCCGCCATCTCCATCATCGGTTGTACCACCTTCGTCCTCTCCCTTGGGGGCGTGGCCGTGGGCAACTACTTCGGCGCACGGTATAAGCGCCGGGCCGAGCTGACCGGCGGCGTCATATTGATCCTTCTGGGTGTGAAGATCCTGCTGGAACACCTGGGGATCCTGGGATAAGGACTTCCTGGGGGAAGGATATGGAACCGGCCGGCGTGCCGACCTGACAGGAAAGGAGCATCCGGTATGAAACGACAGGACTTCCAGACTGTTCTGGACCGTCTCCGCTCCGGAGAAACGGCGGAGCTCACCGTGGAAGCGGAGGGCACTTCCTACCTCCGCGCCTTCCGGCCCGGAGAACGGCTGCTGCTCCTTGGCGGCGGCCATATCGCCCAGCCCCTGTGCGGCCTTGCGGCAAAGCTGGGCTTTTCCGTGTTTGTGGCGGATGACCGGCCGGAATTTTCCTCCGCCAGCCGTTTCCCTGAGGCGAAGGGGACCTTCTGTACGGATTTCCCCACCGCCATCCATACCTTCGGCGTCCGGGAGAGGGACTATGTGGCCGTTATCACCCGGGGACACCGCTGCGATGCGCAGTGCCTGCGGACCCTCCTGCCCGGCACGATGCCGGAGTATCTGGGGATGATCGGCTCCCGGCGGCGCACCGCCGCCCTGCTGGCCCTTTTGAAGGACGAGGGCTTCGACCCCGCCCGCCTTGCAGCCATCCGCACCCCCATCGGCCTTCCCATCGGGGCGCTGACCCCTCAGGAGATCGCTGTTTCCATCGCGGCGGAGCTGATCTTCGTCCGCCGCGCCGGCGCGCCCCGCCACGGAGAAGGGCAGCGCCTGGTGAATGAGGATGTGGATCTTAAGACCTTGACATATCTTGCGGAGGACAGCTCTCCCAAAGCGCTGGCCCTGGTGCTGGAGACCAGCGGTTCCACACCCGCCAAGTCCGGGAGCCTCATGGCGGTGGATGCCGCCCTGCGCATCACGGGAACCATTGGCGGCGGCTGTGGCGAAAATGCCGCCGCCCAGGCGGCCTTCCGCCTGATCGGGACGGGGGAGAGCCGGCTCCTCACCGTCCGCATGGACCACGATGTGGCCGCCGACGAGGGCATGGTCTGCGGCGGCAATATGCTGGTTTTCCTCAGCGATATCACATAAGGAGATACTATGGCAAAGGAATTAGAG
>CAYXVM010000298.1:0-2117 GCA_964468465.1 uncultured Clostridium sp. | reverse complement strand
AAAACACCCGTCCTGCCAGCGAGCTTGGCGACATCAAAGTCGATCAGGTAGTGATCGGCAGCTGCACCAACGGACGCATGGAGGACATGGAGACCGCCTATAACATTCTCAAAGGCAAAAAGGTTGCACCCAATGTCAGCCTTACGATTTCTCCCGGTTCAATGCAGGTTCTTAACATGCTTTCGCTCAACGGTGCGCTTTCGGATATTCTCGGAGCAGGTGCAAGACTGCTTGAATGCGCATGCGGCCCCTGCATCGGAATGGGTCAGTCGCCTCAGTCAAAGGGTGTTTCGCTCCGCACGTTCAACCGCAACTTTGAGGGACGCTCGGGCACGGCAGATGCAGGAATTTATCTTGTCAGCCCCGAGGTTGCCGCTGCATCGGCTATTACAGGCGTTCTGACAGACCCGAGAACCCTCGGCGAAATGCCCGAATTCAAGCTGCCCGAGAGATTCATAATCAATGATAATATGATTGAAAAGCCTGCTTCGGTTGAAGAAGCGGATTCGGTTGAAATCAAATACGGCCCGAACATCAAGCCTTTCCCGACCAGCACGGAACTGCCCGAAAGCATTGAAGCTCCTGCAATCCTCAAGGTCGGCGACAATATCACAACCGACCACATCATGCCCGCAGGCGCAAAAATTCTTCCCTACCGTTCAAATATCCCCTATCTTTCAAACTTCTGCTTCAAGCAGTGCGACGAAAAGTTTGCGGAACGCTGTAAGGCGGCAGGCAAGGGCTTCATAATCGGCGGTGCAAACTACGGTCAGGGTTCATCAAGAGAGCACGCCGCTCTTGTTCCCCTTTATCTCGGAATCAAAGCGGTTATCGCAAAATCCTTTGCAAGAATCCATTGCGCCAACCTTATAAACGCAGGCATCATGCCGTTTACATTTGAAAATCCCGACGATTATGACAGGATTGACAAGGATGATATTCTTGCTCTCAACGGCATTCGCTCCGCAATCAAAGACGGCGGCAAGGTTGTTCTTGAAAATGTTACCAAGGGCGAAAAATATGCTCTTTCATATGATTATTCGGACAGACAGACCGCAATGATTCTTGACGGCGGACTGCTTAACTACACCAAAAATTCAAGCAAATAAGGAGAATTCAAAATGACTGAAGCACAAATCAAAAATGCTCTTGATAAGTTTGAGGCGCTTATCAGAGAGCAGGACGCAAGAAGCGAAATGATTAAACAGCAGGGCGATTTTATTGACTATTCAAAGCTCGACAAGCTCACAATCGGCGTTTGCGGCGGCGACGGTATCGGACCCATCATCACAAACGAAGCCGCAAGAGTTCTTGAATTTCTTCTTAAAGAGGATGTTGAAAACGGCAAAATCGAGTTCAAGACCATTGACGGTCTGACAATCGAAAACCGTGTTGCCGCCAACAAAGCAATCCCCGACGATGTTCTTGAGGAGCTGAAAAAATGCCCCGTTATTCTTAAAGGCCCCACAACCACTCCGCAGGCGGGCGATCCGTGGCCGAACATTGAAAGCGCAAATGTTGCAATGAGAAAGGCTCTTGACCTTTTCTGCAACCTGCGCCCCGTTAAGGTTCCCGACGAGGGAATCGACTGGACATTCTTCAGAGAGAACACAGAGGGCGCATATGCCGTCGGTTCAAAGGGTGTTAATGTCACCGATGACCTTGCAATGGACTTTGTTGTTACGACAACCGAGGGTTCGAAGAGAATCGCAAAGCTTGCATATGACTATGCAAGAAGGAACCACAAGGACAGAGTTTCAATCATTCAGAAAGCGAATGTTATCAAAACCACCGACGGAAAATTCCTCAACATCTGCAAAGAGGTTGGCAAGGATTATCCCGGAATCACAACGGACGAATGGTATATTGACATCACAACCGCAAAGCTTATCGACAAGAAAAGACGCACCGATTTCAAGGTTTTCGTTCTTCCCAATCTTTACGGTGATATCATCACCGACGAGGCGGCGGAATTCCAGGGCGGCGTCGGCACGGCAGGCAGTGCAAACATCGGCAAGAAATATGCCATGTTTGAAGCAATTCACGGCTCAGCACCGAGAATGATCAGAGAGGGCAGAGGCAAGTATGCCGACCCGTGCTCAATGCTCCGTGCGGCA
>CAYXVM010000297.1:0-2117 GCA_964468465.1 uncultured Clostridium sp. | reverse complement strand
GGCTTGAATGCGGAATATTCTGCGGCAAAATCAACGGGCTTGACTGCGTTTCGCTCGGCCCCGATATTTTTGATATTCACACTCCGTCGGAGAGACTAAGCATTTCTTCAACCGAGCGAATGTGGCGATGCCTTTTAAGGGTGCTTGAAACTCTCTGAGTCCGCAGACCTTCAGCAGTCTGCCGATGCTAAGATAAAAATTGATGATTTCGCTTGCATAAAGTATCATTATGTATCCCTTGACCGCATATTTCGGCAGGGCAAGCAGAACCATGACAACGCAAAAAGCCGAGTCAATAATGTTATATCGCATTGAATATATCTGCTGGTCAAGACCTTTCAGCATTCCGTCAGTGACCGTGTCAAGATACATTATCGGAACGAGCGGAGAGAGGATTCTCATGTAGAAAACCGCTTCATCGGATTTGTAAACGAGCCTTGACAGAGCGGGAGCGAAAACGGCGAAGAATGCGGCACAGAGCAGAGAAAAGGCGAGCGTATTTTTAAGCTGTTTTTCGACCGTCCGTTTTATTCCGTCAATATCTCCCGCTTCATTTTTCTTCGCAAGCTCGGGAATGAGCAGGGCGGAAAGCGAGGTCAGAACCGCCGAGGGGTAGAGCAGAAGCGGCATTGCCATTGCATGAATTCTTCCGTAAGCGGATAAAGCCATGTCGCTGTTTTCGCCCGACTTTTTGAAGCCTCTCGGTATCAGCAGATGCTCGGCGGTGAGCAGTATGCTCCTTGCGCAGGTTCCTGCGGCGTCGGGAATCGCAACCCGAAGTATTCTTGAAAGATTAATCGGCAGCTTTGTGCTTTTGGGCGGCAGAGAATGTCGTTTCAGAATTGAAGCGAGCAGAAACGAAAAGATTTCGCTTGCCGTCATGCCCGCAACTATCGCAACGCAGGCGTACGCCGTGCCGAGATATGAAATACGGTTGATAAGAAATATCACCGCCGCAATTTTAAATCCTTGCTCGAGTAATTGAACGGCTGAATACTGAATTATTCTTCCGCACGCCGTGAAGTAACCTCCGAGAGCTGAGGACATAGCCGTGAACGGCAGGCTCAGCGAAAGAATGCGGAGCGGCAGAGCCGTTCTCGGATCTGAGATAAGATTATTCCCGATAAATCCCGAAAAGAAATATAGAATAAAGCCGAAAACCGACCCGCAGATGCCCGCATAGGTTATGCACATGCCGAGGGATTTCCGCAGGTCGTTTCTGCCCGAAGAATTGATTTCAACCGTCATTCTCATGCCTGCAAGCCTTATTCCCGCCCCCGAAAAGGTCACGGCGAGCGAATAAACGCTCATAACAAGCTGAAAAAGCCCGATCCCCGCCGAGCCTATTTTTGCGGTCAGATAAGCGTTGAAGCTGACGCCCGCCGAGCGCATGACAAGGCTGACGGCGGTCATTATGAGGGTGTGTTTCAATAAAGGAGAAATCTTCTTCAAACCGTTGCACCTCAAGGTGTTAACTATGATTTACATAAAAAAATATGCCGTAAAGGCGTCTTTACATGCATGAACGGCGTGAATTTTTTGAGGTTTTAATCATTTATTTTTTTTTCGTGCCGTCAACCGAAATAATTTATCAATGTAAAGCAAAATTGATTGAACAGTCAGTAGGTTTATGCTATAATTCGCTTATGACACAGCGAAAGGAGAAAAAAGATGGGTATTTCCGAAAAAATTACAGAACTCAGAAAGCAGAGCGGTCTTTCTCAGGAAGCCTTTGCCGAGAAAATCGGCGTTTCAAGACAGTCCGTTTCAAAATGGGAGAGCGGTGTTTCTCTGCCCGATGTTGATAAGGTTGTAGCAATTTGCAAGCTTTTCGGTGTTCCGACCGATTATCTTCTTATGGAAGAGAATAACGGAACAACCGAAGAACCCAAAACAAATCCTGAGCAGGCGGAACAGTATTCCGATACATTATATAACGCCGCTCAGCCGCCTGAAAACGGCATAAAAAATAAAAAGCCGAAGAAGAAAAAGACTGCGCTCAGAATAATTGCCGCAGTGCTTGTGCTTGCAATCGTTGCCGCCGCAATCGGAGTTCCAGTTTATTTCGGCGGAGTCCGTGAAGCATGGTGGGCAATGTGCGGCGGAAAGGTTCAGTA
>CAYXVM010000296.1:0-2122 GCA_964468465.1 uncultured Clostridium sp. | reverse complement strand
TGAATTTCTACATTCTCATCTAATACCATGAGACAGAGCATTTGCTTTCAGTGGAAGAGGTTCGTGCAAGAATTGACAAGGAGGACCCCAACCATCATTCCGATGCATATGATATTGCTGCTCCTGAAGTTGATGAAAATGCACCAAGACTCGATAAGGATTCCGCAAAACGCCGTTTCCTGATTATGGCATACATAGCCGAAAAGCTTCTTGATGAAAAGGTTATTAAGAAGCTTGCGGATGAAATGCCCAGAAAAAAGAACGGCACATTTGCAAAAAACAAAATTCTTCGCATCGCTTCGGCGGGAATCGTGAAGGATCCTTGCGAAATTCTTGAAATATTTGCAAAAGCGGACACGGACACAAGCTTCGTTGTTGCCGCAGATTTCAGAAGATTCAGCAGCGAGGAAGTTGCACTTCTTGAAAATGACTTTATTTCACGAAACAGCGATATTCTTGGGCTTAAGTTTGAATAAAACGGAACCATACCATAAGAAAATATAAAGATTGATCAGAAAGGAAATTATCATGAGTATTTATTATGATGTTTTAGAACATATTTGTATTTCAGACACAGCAGAACATGAGGATACAACAGGCATTTTTTCATATCGCCTTGTCCGTATCGGGGCGTTGATGCTTGATGACTGCGCAAGATTCTACAGGCTCCGGGTTATTACCGACGGCAAGAAAAGAGAGTTTTCGGGCAACACCGTAACCGAGGAGTATCACGGCATCATCAGAGCAATCGAAGAAGCAAAAAGCGTTGAAATCGTTGCAGAATACGGGTATTACGAATATATGCTTTCCGTGCTGAATCCCGGAGTTCTTGATATTGCGGATCATCTGAACGAACGCATTGACGAAGAGGGCGCCGATTCCCTTAAAGGAATGTTCTATTCAATGTATCACAACGCAGACTGCTCCGATAATGCAGGTGCAATTGTTGCTTACGGAGAGAAAAACGGTCAGTTGTATACAGGACAAGTTAAAGAAAAATCAATTGATGTCTTGCCTGAAGGCTCATGGTATGCACCTTTCACGGATGTGCAATGTGAGTTGGAAAAGGATGAAATGAAGAACGTCGATGAAATCGAAGCAATTTGCCTTGAGATGACAAAGTTCAGCAGTTCCGACACCCTGAGTGTTGATGATAAAGGTCTGTCATTTTTCCTTAACAACCATGAACTTCATAACAATGAAGAATTGATTGAATTCATCGGACTTTGCAGAAAACTCATCAGAGCAACCGACGGTAAGGCTTGTGCAGAGGAGTTGAATCTTGCAGACCTCGGAGGCGATGACGGCAAAATTGTCAAAATAAAAATCAACGACGACGGAACACATGAAATCTTTCTCTGCTCCGTGGAGTAAATCAAATATGACCAATAAAGAAAAAATACAGCTTTTGAAGTCAAAAACGCCTGCGCCGTTTGGTTCGTCGGAGTATTATGGTGATTTGCTTGAGAAAATTGGCGGATTAAAGCGTAATTATTATGATTATCTGATAACCGAGCCGATACAAGTTGATGAGGAACTGAAACGGGTCGAAACTGCCGATTTTGATTTGTGCTGCGCAATGCTGACCATGCTTATCCGTGAAGACCGTTTTAGCGGGTGCGGCTGTTTTGAACGCAGATGTGAAAACGGCGATGTGCAGAAAATAATTGACAGAATGATATGTGTGCTTGAAGACAGGGAAGCTGAAACCGGAAGAAGACTCCGGGGCAGAGCTGAAGAATATCTGATGCTTATGGATGATTGAGACTATATCAACTGTATTGACAAATAACAAGGGCAGATCCCAAAAGTCTGCCCTTGTTATTGTTGTTTTTACTCTGCCAGATATATTGTTTTTGAGTTTGAAATCAGCTCTTTTGAAAGTGATAAATTCCAGGCTTTCATTGTACTGTGCCATTTTTTGTGTTTAATGAACATTCCCCAATCAAGCTCATAAATTGCTTTTAGTTTGCAGTCGTCATCAAATTTACATATGACCACATATTCAAATTTCTGCTTGTCTGGCTCGCTGCTTCCTTTTGGTTGTAATCCGGTAAAAACACCGGTTACAGACCCCGTTGTAGCTTTTATGCTGTATCGGTGTCCGGCACGGCTGAGTGAA
>CAYXVM010000295.1:0-2124 GCA_964468465.1 uncultured Clostridium sp. | reverse complement strand
ATTGCAAATCGCCGTAATAATCATATTGCCGTCGTGAATAAAAGCCTTCATTTTTCTCTGAGCAAGTGAAGCGATAAGTTGAATATTGGCAATGGTGTGGTCAATCCGTCCGCCGGTTGCGCCGTAAAGATGAAAGCAAGAAAAGCCTTCATCAATCCCAACATTAACCGCAGCGTCCATATCTGTGATATCTTTAACGGGATTTAACTTGATTATTTTATCACACACCGGCGAAATGTTAAGTGAATCAAAATCACCGATTGCGATATCGGGCTTGATTCCGGCTTTTTCAAGATAGAGATAGCCTCCATCTGCGGCAATGATCAGGTCACCGCTTTCTTTCTTGATTTTAAGCTCTTTGCATTCGCCGGCGCCGACGATATGGCAGGATTTCATTTGCTTCACTTCCGTCAAATAATTATATCATCAAGTGCTCTTTTGGGAACAAAATGTGTTCCATTTTCATCTCTGTAATATGCCGTGCTACCGCTTTCGGGCATATCAACAAGCTTAACCGTTTCCTTAGGCTTGCCGAGCGCAAGAACAAGGTCAATCGAGTATTTATTCAGATCAATGTTAAAATCTTCGGAAAGTTGTTCTTTCTTTATGCTTCCGATTATACAGCCGCCGAGACCTTTTTCAACTGCTCCGAGCATGATAGTCTGAACTGCAATTCCCTCGTCCCAATACTTATCTTTGCCGAGCGAAAGGTCGCATAAAACAATAATATAAGCCGAGGGTTTCTCACCCGGAACAGGAACGCCCTTACCTTTCAGCAAGCCTGCCCATGAAAGAGTCGAAAACACTTTTTCATTATCTTCGGGTGTGCAAACAAGCTTATATTTTAAAGCCTGAGAGTTAACGGTTGACGGTGTATTGCGAGCAAGGTCAATAAGTTCTCTGAGAGTATCGATTGAAATCTGCTCATCTTCATAGAATCTTCTGTATGAACGGTTTTTTAACACTAAATCTTTCAGCATCTTTATTCTCCCATTTCTTAATTTTTTCTATTATACATCTAAAAAAAATATTTTGCAATGAAAATGAAAAATTATCCAAATTGTATATTGAGTTAAACTATCTGTATAATATGATTCTTTGATAACGAGATGTTAATAAAAAGTAAGCAAAGTTCACAAAATTTTTTAATAATTTATAAAGAAACAGTTGAAATTGTATGCATATCAAGTTATAATTATTCTAACATGTAACACTAAAAAATTATTTAATATACAAACAGTATTTGAAAGGCGGAGGAGTCATGAAAAAAATTTTTTGTGTTATGTTGACGGCTGTTATAACTTTTTGCTCTGTTATCTATGGCGTAGATGCCGTTGCAGAGCAGGAATGCTCTCAGATAACAGCAGAGGAGTTTGCCGCCGAGGTTGCAAGGCTTACGGTTAATGATGAATCCGATAACCCGTTTTCGTCAATAAGCAAATCTGAACCAACCTGCGGCGAAGAATTTTCATGTTCAAGGCTGATTGTTAAAAGCAATAGAAAAATCGACACTCTCAATGCTTCAACCGTTATCAGCGGGTTTGATGATCTTTGGGTGCTTCAGTTTTCGTCGCCTGAAGAGGCGGCAAAAGCCTATGAACATTATTCGACTCGTTCGGGAATAGAATTTGTTGAACCCGACAGAGAGATTTATGCGCTTGGCATAACCGAAACGGACTATGTTGCCTCTATCCAAAATAAAGAATATCTTTCTTGGGGTCCTGAACATATCGGCATGGATGAGCTGAACAAAGCAATTATTGAAAGCGAAAAACAACTTTCAGACTGCTATGTTGCGGTTATCGATACCGGCGTTGACCCTAATCATCCTTTTTTAAAAGGCAGAGTTATTCCGACAAGAATAAATGTTAGTTCCGGCGGAGAAAGAAACGACTCCATGGACGATAACGGCCACGGAACTCAGGTTGCAGGCATTATTGCTGACTGCACTCTTGATAATGTTTATATTAAACCTTATAAAGTTCTGAACAGCAAAGGCTTCGGAACTGTTATAACAGTTGCCGCAGGAATTAACTGCGCAATAAATGATAATGTTGATGTTATCAATATAAGCGTCGGATTTGAAGAAGAATCCGATGTTCTCAAAGCGGCAATAGACAAAGC
>CAYXVM010000294.1:0-2133 GCA_964468465.1 uncultured Clostridium sp. | reverse complement strand
AGATCACAGACAGGACAAAGGGAATCGTGATCATCAATCCGAACAACCCTACCGGTGCCCTGTATCCGAGAGAGGTTCTGCAGGAGATCGTGGATATTGCCAGAGAGCATCAGCTGATCATTTTTGCCGATGAGATCTATGACCGCCTGGTTATGGACGGCGAAGAGCATATTTCCATTGCTTCCCTGGCACCGGATCTTTTCTGCGTCACATTGAACGGACTTTCCAAATCGCATCGGATCGCCGGTTTCCGTGTCGGCTGGATGTGCCTTGCGGGCGACAAATCCCATGCAAAGGGATATATTGAAGGATTGAATCTTCTTTCATCGATGCGCCTTTGCTCCAATGTTCCGGCTCAGAGCGTTATTCAGACAGCTCTCGGCGGCACTCAGTCGGGCGACGCAATTCTTCAGCCGGGCGGAAGAATATATGAACAGAGAAACTATATTTATGAAGCTTTGAATTCGATTCCCGGCGTTTCGGCAAAGAAGCCAAAAGCCGCATTCTACATTTTCCCGAAGCTTGACATCAAGAAATTCAACATCACCGATGATGAACAATTCACTCTCGATTTGCTTCGTGAAAAGAAAATTCTCGTAACCTGCGGCACGGGATTCCATTGGAACAAGCCCGACCATTTCAGAATTGTTTATCTTCCGAACCTTGAAACTCTCAAAAATGCAGTCGGAAAACTTGAGGATTTTCTTGAAAATTATTAATTAACTTGTGCAGCACGGCAATAATATGCTGTGCTGCTCTTGATTTAGCGAAAAAAAGATGTTAAAATGATAAATGGCTTTTTTCAAAGCCGATGTGTTAGAAATTTTAGGAGGTCTGCTTCCGATGGAAAGAAAAACAGGCACAATATCAAGAGGCATTCGCTGCCCCATCATCCGTGAGGGTGACGATCTTGCAAAAATCGTCTGCGACAGCGTAATCGATGCCGCAAAATGCGACGGATTTGAGCTGAGAGACAAGGATGTTATCGCAGTTACCGAATCAATCGTTGCAAGAAGTCAGGGCAACTACGCAAGCATTGACGCTATCGCACAGGATGTCAGAGAAATGATCGTCGGCAAAACCGTCGGCGTTATTTTCCCGATTCTTTCAAGAAACCGTTTTGCAATCTGCCTGAGAGGCATTGCAATGGGCGCTGAGAAAATCGTTCTCATGCTCAGCTATCCGAGCGATGAGGTCGGCAATCATCTTATTACTCTCGATCAGCTTGATGAAGCGGGAGTAAATCCCTACAGCGATGTTCTCACGCTTGAAAAATACCGTGAGCTTTTCGGCGAAAACAAGCACGAATTCACGGGCGTTGACTATGTTGACTACTATGCGAACATCATCAAGGAATCGGGCGCTGAATGTGAAATAATCTTCTCAAATCAGGCAAAGAGCATTCTTGATTACACCGACTGCGTTCTCACCTGCGACATTCACACAAGAGCAAGAACAAAGCGTCTGCTTAAAGCCGCAGGAGCTAAAACCGTCTGTGGTCTTGACGATATTCTCAATCACTCCGTTAACGGAAGCGGATTTAACGAAGCATTCGGTCTCCTCGGTTCAAACAAATCAACGGAAAACAGCGTTAAGCTTTTCCCGAGAAACTGCGAACCTTTCGTAAAGAGAACTCAGGAGCTTATCAGTCAGGCATGCGGCAAGCATGTTGAAGTTATGGTCTACGGCGACGGCGCATTCAAAGACCCTCAGGGCAAGATCTGGGAGCTTGCAGACCCCTGCGTCTCCCCCGCATATACCGAAGGTCTCAGAGGAACGCCCAATGAGCTGAAGCTGAAATATCTTGCCGATAACGACTTTAAAGATTTAAGCGGAGACGAGCTCAAAGCTGCAATTTCAAAGAAAATCACCGAAAAAGAAGGCAGCCTTGTCGGTAACATGGCTTCTCAGGGAACCACTCCCCGTCAGTTCACCGACCTTATCGGCTCACTTTGCGACCTGACAAGCGGTTCGGGCGACAAGGGCACTCCCGTCGTTCTCGTTCAGGGATATTTTGACAACTACACCAACTGATAAACGGAGGAAAAATAAATGAGCAATAATAAAAGACCCGAAACCATGCAGCGCATTAACACTCCCGAGCTTGCAAAAGCATTCATTGACGAGCAGGTT
>CAYXVM010000293.1:0-2137 GCA_964468465.1 uncultured Clostridium sp. | reverse complement strand
AATATCCGCTACTACGAGGCGGAGGGGCTGCTCTCTCCCCGGCGGGCCAAAAACGGCTACCGGGATTACAGGGAAGAGGATCTTCTTGCCCTGGAGAAGATCAAGCTGCTGCGGCGGCTGGGAGTGACGGTGGAGGAGCTGAGGGCCCTTTGCAGCGGCAGCGAGGCGCTGCCTGCCGTTCTGGAGCGCCGCCTGACGGAACTTGGGAAGGAGCGGCAGACGCTCCGGCGGGTGGAGGAGGTCTGCGGCGCCATGCGGAATGAGTCCTTTGAGACCCTGGACGCGGAGCGCTACCTGCAGGCCCTGGACGCCCCGGAGGAGGGCCCGGAGGTGCCGGACCTGCCGGAGGAGGACGCCCTGCCCACCGTATGCAGCGTCCCCCGGCGGCTGCTGGCACGCCTGGCGGATTTCTATTTGTGCGTCGCCCTGTTCGTGCTGCCCGCGGCCCTTTGCGGCGTGAATATGAAGGCGGTGGAAGGCGGGGCGTTGTTGACCCGGCTGGCGGCCATCGCCCTGATGGCCCTTTTGGAGCCGCTGTGCCTCCACGCTTTTGCCGCCACCCCCGGCAAGGCCCTGATGGGCCTTCGCATCACCCGGGCGGACGGGACAAAGCTGTCCTGGCTGGAGGGATTTGAGCGCTTTTGCAGCCTTCACTGGGACGGCCTGGGGCTGTTTCTCCCCATCTGGCACTGGGTCCAGCTATACCGCAGCGGTATGCGCTGCAGCGAGGGAGAGCCCCAGCCCTGGGACCGGAGGTTTGCCTACCGGATGAAGGGAAGCCCCCTGGCCTGCGGGCTGGCTTTTGCCGCGGCGGCGGGGGTGTTCATCGGATGCGATAAGCTGCTTTCCGGCATTGCCTCCCTTCCCCCCAACCGGGGAGCGCTGACGGTGGCGGAATTTGCGGAAAACTACAACCGCCAGGCGGATTATTTGAACGTCCCCGTCATGCGCCTGGATGAAAACGGCCGCTTTACGAGAGAGCAGGATGATAATTCCGTGGTCATCAACATCACCGACTGGGAGGACACTGCCCTGGATTACACCTTGCAGAATGACCGGATCACCGCTGTGACCTATACCGGCACCGGGGAGTCCCGGTCCGGGGGGCTGCTGGAGCTGCCCCGGGACACCATGATGCTCCTGGCCTCTGCCTTCCTGTGGGCCCGGGAGGACGCGCCGCTGCTGGCGGAGCCCAGAGTGGCCTTTTTGGAGGAAATGGCAGGGCGGGGAATGGAGGATTACACCCTTTCCGATTGCGGTGTGACCGTGGCTCTGGATCTGGAATACACCGGCTACAGGGCCTTGGGAGAATACCTCTTACTGGAAGAGGGGGAAGCCGGCCGCGCCGCCTTTACCTTCACCATGACGCTGGAAGAATGATTGCAAAAGAGGGATATTGGGTGTAAAATCCTGATATCCTTCTTTTATTTTGAGAGAAGATTTGTGAAAACCAGAAAATTTCACTTATTACCGAATTACCACTTTACTTTGCTAATAAAATGAAGTAAAATAGCCGGAGAATACATCCGGGGCATCCGCCCCCTTCAGGAGGAATCACCATGGAACTGGATCTCGACATCCTGCGGCCCCAGGAGCGCGCCGCCCTGCGGCTCCGCCTGCTCTACGAAAAGGCGGGCTTCCGCCAGTACCATATGGGCCGGTTTGAGGAATACGGCCTCTACCAGGAAAACCGCCGCTTCCTTTCCAGCGAGCAGGTCATCACCTTTACGGACCTGGACGGCCGGCTCCTGGCCCTCAAGCCCGACGTGACCCTCTCCGTGGCCAAAAACGCCCGGGTGGCGCCGGGGGAGTGCGGCCGGTTTTACTACTGTGAAAACGTCTACCGCCCCAGCCAGGAGAGCCACACCTTCAAGGAGATCAACCAGATGGGCCTGGAGTGCATCGGCGCGGTGGACGACGACGTTACCGCCCAGGCGGTGCGCCTGGCCATCGGGAGCCTGGAGCTTTTGGAGCGGCCCTTCGTGCTGGAGGTGAGCCACATGGGCTTCGTGACGGGGCTTCTGGACGCCGTGGGGGCGCCGGAGGCCGTCCGGGGCAGGCTCCTTTCCTGCATCCGGGACAAAAACCGCCACGAGCTGCAAAAGGCCGCCGCGTCGGCGGGCCGTTCCCCCCAGGG
>CAYXVM010000292.1:0-2141 GCA_964468465.1 uncultured Clostridium sp. | reverse complement strand
CGGAATGTCTTATCCCGCAACAGGTTCCACCGGCGACGGCTATGAGCTTGCAAGGCAGGCTGGTCACAAAATAACGCCTATTTCTCCGTCACTTGTTCCGCTTGAAATACATGAGGGATTTTGCTCCGATCTTATGGGGCTTTCTCTGCGCAACAGCGCAATAAAGGTTGTTGACACAGAAAACGGAAAAACTGTTTATGAAGATTTCGGAGAAATGCTGTTCACTCATTTCGGCGTATCCGGCCCGATGATTCTGAGTGCTTCCGCTCATATGCGTAATATGAAAAGCGGGAAATATAAAATCTATATTGATTTAAAGCCCGCTCTTGATTTTGAACAGCTTGACGCTCGCATTTTAAGGGATTTTTCCGAAAATACAAACAGGAATTTTATTAATGCGCTGAATTCGCTTTTGCCTAAGAAGCTTGTGCCCGTTATTGTCAGGCTCAGCGGAATAGGCATTTCGACAAAGGTTAATCAGATAACAAAGGAGCAAAGGCATGGGCTTGTTAAGCTTCTTAAAGGGCTTTGCGTTACCGTTACCGGCTTCAGACCCGTTTCGGAGGCAATAATAACCTCCGGCGGAGTTGATATTTCTCAGATTAATCCGAAAACCATGGAATCAAAGCTAATCAAAGGCTTATATTTTGCCGGAGAGGTAATTGATGTTGATGCCTATACGGGCGGATTCAATCTTCATATTGCTTTCTCAACGGGCAGGCTTGCGGGTCAGAGCGCGGCGGAAGAAATAATTAACAGCAGGGAGTTCAGATAAATGAGTTGTGAAATAATTAATGTTGCGGTTGACGGGCCTGCAGGCGCAGGCAAAAGCACGGTTTCCCGTGCGGCGGCAAAAGCAATGGGTTATATTTATGTTGACACGGGTGCATTATACCGCGCAGTCGGCGTTAATGCTCTGAGAAACGGTATTGAAACCAAGGACAGGCAGGCTGTTGCGGAGAGCCTTTCCGACATCAGCGTTGATCTTGTTTTTGAAAACGGAGAGCAAAAAGTATTGCTCAACGGTGAAGATGTTTCTTCCGAAATAAGAACTCCCGACGCATCAATGGCGGCGTCCGATGTTTCCGCTGTTCCTAAAGTCAGGGATTTCCTGTTTGACCTTCAAAGAAGCATTGCTTCAAAACATAACTGCATAATGGACGGCAGGGATATCGGCACGGTGGTTTTGCCGAACGCAAAAGTTAAAATTTTTCTGACTGCATCGCCTGAGGAAAGAGCAATGCGCAGATTCAGAGAGCTTTCCGAAAAAGGAAGCTCTGTCAAATATGAAGAAGTGCTTGAAGATTTAATTAAAAGGGATTATAATGATTCTCACAGGGAAATTGCTCCCCTGAAACAGGCTGAGGACGGAATCCTGCTTGACACAACAGGCATGACTCTTGAGCAGTCTGTTGAAAGCTTAATAAAAATCATTAAGGAGAAAGTGTAATGGAAGGCTTTGATTATTCAAAGGTTGAAGAACATAAAATTTATGATATTCTTCGTCCGCTCGGTAAATTGGTTAACAGAACACAGTATAAAATTAAATACGTCGGAACGGAGAATATACCCGCTGAGGGCGGATTTATTCTTGCGTCAAATCATATGTGCGCTCTTGACCCTCTTTTTATTGCAATAGGCATGGAGAAAAGACAGCTTCATTTCATGGGCAAAAAAGAGCTTTTTGAGAATCCGATGATAAAATGGTTCCTTTCAACGGTTAACGGCTTCCCGATTGTCAGAGGCGGAGCGGATTCGGAAGCGATGAATTATGCTATCAGAATCGTTAAAGAAGGCAAAATTCTCGGTATTTTCCCCGAGGGAACCCGCTCAAAAGACCATAGACCGGGAAAAGCCAAGTCAGGCGTTGCCGTTATTGCTAAAGCGGCAAAATCGGATATTCTTCCGGTATCAATCTATTCATCCGATGAAATGAAAAAGCATACAAAGCTTACCATTCGTTTCGGAGAAGTTATTCATTTTGATGAACTCAGATTAAATGACGAGAGCACACGCACCGAGATTAAAGATGCCGCTTCTTTTGTTGTGGATCAAATAACCGGGCTCTGGGAGATGGGTCATTGCGAATAACGCTTTCGGAAACTGCGGGATTTTGATTCGGAGTTAATAGAGAGGATAAA
>CAYXVM010000291.1:0-2201 GCA_964468465.1 uncultured Clostridium sp. | reverse complement strand
TACGTCTATCAATATTCCCGATACAGTAACTTCAATCGGAAACAATGCGTTTGATAAAAGCGTCATTCGCTCGATAGATACCGCAGATGAATTCAGCGTTGGCGATGAAGCGTTTCGTGCTGCAAAATATATTACTTTCCCGATACAATAACTCTGACGGGTGTTGGCTTTGCTTCGTTTTTTGTTGACGGAAGAGACGATTTAAAGTTGTGCAACAGTGTTATTGTCAAAGAGGGCGTAACAGAAATTCCTTATCTCTGTTTCAGCGGTGCTAAAGTGGACAGCTTCACGCTTCCGTCAACCTTAAAAACCATCGGAAGCAACGCCTTTGCTAACAATGATATAAAAGGAATTGAGTTGCCTGACGGCGTTGAAACCATTGAACAGGGTGCATTCATAAGATGTGCAAACCTCGAAACGATTCATTTGCCTCGTGGAATTACATCCATAAGTCAAGCGTGTTTTTGCGTATGCAAGAATTTAAAAACCGTCACTTCCGATTCAACCATAACCGCAGTCGGATCATCCGCATTTGAAGGTTGCGTTTCTTTGGAATACTTTGACATTGCATCCTTAACGGAAATCGGATTGGCAGCATTCAATGAATGCTCTTCTCTGACGGGTGAGCTTGTTATCAATGAAGCAATAACAGTCGTTGAACCTTACGCTTTCGGAAGTTGCAATTTCACAAGCCTGAAGCTTCATGACGGTATTACCGTAATCGGCGCATCCGCCTTTGAAAGAAACTATAATATGACAGGCATTCTTACCTTACCGAAGAATCTTTGGTATTTCGGCGACAAGGCGTTTGACCACGATTATTCCTTCAAGAATGAAACGCTGACTATTCCCGCAACTTGCGAATACATCGGAGGAGACTTCGTAACCTATACGGGATTCTACAGAAAACCGAATTTCGATTTGAAATACAGAGTATACGATAACACCACTCACATGATGTATAACTTTGCTCCTTCAACATTCAGAGAGTATATTGTTGAAGAAGGAAACCCGAAGTATAAAGCGATTGACGGCGTGCTGTTCACAAAGGACGGAACTCACCTTATCGGCTTCCCTTGTGCAAAAATGTTGCCCGAAGGCAGATACGAGATACCTGAAGGCGTAACGATTATTGACGATATGTGCTTCAGCCGTGCAGGTTTTTCGGGAGGTAATCTCAAAACTCTTGTTTTGCCCGACAGCTATATCGTAAAAGCCAATAACGGGCCTAATTCGTTGAGCTATAACTCGTATTTTTGGAATTCACTTTCCGCAGCCCTGTATTCTTACAGCGGAATAGAGGCATATGAGGTTAAAGAAACCAATCCGAATTATGTTTCTGTTAACGGTGTTCTTTATTCAAAGGATATGAAAACCCTTGTTTGCGTTCCTCAGAATTACAGGGGCGAGCTGATTATTCCCGAGGGAGTTGAATCCATTGCCGAGGGTGCTTTTACAATGGACAGCACAAGCAATTATTATCCCAAGTATCCTTATATGACCAAGCTTTCCATTCCGTCTACGGTTGTATCGTTTAATAAAAACAGATATAACGCAAATTTTTTCAATAAGCTTATCACGAGATACTCTACCGAAATAGAAATAGCTGAAGGAAACCAATATTTAATGATGGTTGACGGAAAGGTTCAGGACAAAACAGCCTGAGTCATTTTGAAATAATACTGTTTAAACAATAACAGGATAACAGGCACTTCGTATATTTTGTGAATAAAGAATCCAAGCAGAACAATAATACAAATACCAAGCACGGTTTTTAGTTTTGAAAACGGAGAGAAAACTTACTTGTATCAGCTACTTGCTCTATGCTGAATGACGTATGTGCACCGCAGGTGTGAATAACGGCATACAGCATAGAGCATACTTTTTTCAGAGCAAATGTTGGACTTGAGCAACTCTTACCTTATATCGGATAGAACAGTGTATTCTGTGCTGTTGTGAAGATAATCCTCCATTTTACCTCTTAACAGTAATTTGGCATAACACAATGTTAATTATAATTGTGATGAATATTATTTTCATAAAGTTAAATCTATCTATAAGAAAGGAGAGCAAAAATAATTCCATGGTCGAAAACAATAAGCCGTCCGAAATGATTTCAGGCATATCGGAAGACACAATGGATGCTTTGGTGAGAACCTTGCTTCCGGACATAATCAGCTTCTGTGAAAGCAAAGAAGGCA
>CAYXVM010000290.1:0-2202 GCA_964468465.1 uncultured Clostridium sp. | reverse complement strand
GTCCTCGGGGATATCGAGATGAATGGGTTCTTCAACAGCGTTTTTAACCTTTTTTTCTTTTTTACTCATTCCGTAACACCTCCGATTATCCTAAATAGCCGCCTGAAACGGAAATATGCTCTTTTTCTGCTTCTTTTTCGGTAACTTCCGCACGGCGTTTAAGAACTTCCATAACCATGTTCTGCTTTTTGCTGTCATAATCCCAGAACAGATACGGAATAGTCATAAGGAAATAACCTATAACATCAACGATTATTGGGATAACAATAATATTTCTTCTGCAATCGTCGATGAAAAGGACATCCCAGTTGCTGTTAAAGCCGTATTTGAGAAGCAGGAGTGGAATAATAAGGCCGACAAAGGATGTGATGGGTCCCGTGAACCAGCCGAAAACGCCCGAGAAGCTTTCAAGGCGTTCGCCCGAAAGATACATCTGATAGTCGCCGATACGGACATTCATATCGTGACCTGCGGTTGTGGGCACTGTCTTTGTCATTTCCATGAAGAACAGAACAACAACGCAGATTATGCCGCAAAGATTAACATTGTCTCCGCAGAACCACATTGCGGCGGCAATAAGTCCGTTGCCGATTGCTCTTGAAAGCTGATAGAATATCATAATCTGCTTGTAGGAGAACCGCTTGAGGAAATAGGGTGAAAGCAGATCGGGCGGAGTGCCTGCAAAGGAAATCAGCGCAATCAGAAGGCTGTAAGGCAGTCCGCTCAGGCGGAAGGTGTAGAGATAAAGAATCGTCGTGAACGGAAGCATTCCGTTGCCGAGCGAATCGATAAGACCGACAATTGTGTTGATAAGCAGATATTTGTTGTGAAGAACGCCGAACATGCCGTCCCAGAATTTGATATGAACCTTCTTTTCGACGGGAGGCTGAGGTATTCTCTCTTTGATTCTGCCTGCAAATATCATTGTCATTGTTGCGAGAGTGATAAATGTGATGGGGATAACATATCTGTAAACATTGATATCAGCCCATTCATATCTGAGCGAACCGATGATTACGGGCAGAATGATTGCAACGATTGTGTTGAAAAAGTGAGAGAGTTTAACGGGATAGCTGCGGACAAGGATTCTTTCCTGCAAATTCGGGCTGATGCTTCTTGTGCAGATTTCAAGGTTATTGGCAAAGCCGAAAACATTGTAAGCGGCAAAGAGAAGATTGGCAACCCAGACTCTCGTTGCAACATCGGGAATATTATAGACGGGCAGCCAGCCGATAAGAATAACCATTATACATTTTGGGATAACATCGCAGTAAAGCGAATATTTATATCTTCCGTATTTCGGAAGCAGGATTTTACGCCAGAAAATGTTTCTTGCGCCGACCCAGCCTGTATAAAGGAAGTGAGTTCCGAAGGTCTTGAAGCAGGCTGTGGCGTTCATGCCCTCAAGCCCGTTAAGATATGTAATGAAAGCGCTTGACTGATTGAAAAGATGCGAATAGTCAAAAACAATGGTTGAAATTCCGAACAGAACCATGGTGAGATATGCGGCGTAAAACTTTCTTTCGGTCTTTTTCGGAAGAAAACCGAGATTGTCGCAGACAAACCACCACATCAGCGCCGAAATATAGCCGAGAGGCATGTTCAGAATGCCGATAACCGAAAAGGTGAGATAAGGCAGCTTGTAATGGTGCATGATGAGGTAGCACGAGGAGAAAAAGCCGATGTACTCCAGCACCTTTGAACCTGCATAGTTACTGCCGACAGCCAGGATAACATCTTTGTATTCTTTGTAGGGCACATATTTGCCCTCTGCGGGGGTGTTCCAATGAGTTTTGATTTCATTGAAGAGCCATTTGACCTTGCCAAAGAAACCGCTCAATAGTATCCTTCCTCTCTTTGATTTATATATTTATAAAAGGATAACATAATATTTATCAATTGACAACAAAAAATCATAAAAAAGTTCAAAAAAAATGTCAAAATTAATTAAAATCTTTTATTAATATGAGAAATTGAAAAATAAAAAGGCTTGAATCGTACAGACTCAAGCCGTAAGCCGCAAATAATTTATATTTTCGGATAATTTATTTCAGAACTCTTTCAAGTGTTTTGCCGAGAATTTTTTCCTTGCATTCTTCGCTGAAATCAAGCCGATTTATTCTTGCTATCTCGGTTTTGATATGCTCTGGCTTTGAATAGGGAAAATCAAGCCCGAAAATGCTGCGATCCTCTCCCCTCTGA
>CAYXVM010000289.1:0-2210 GCA_964468465.1 uncultured Clostridium sp. | reverse complement strand
CGCAAGGCACATGCAGGCGACACGGTAGCCTGCAATCTTATGGGATTTTGACAATCCGTTGAAGCAGACAGTCAATAAATCCGGCGCAAGAGAAGCTATTGCAATGTGCTCCTCGCCGTCAAGCACAAGGCGGTCATAAATTTCATCCGCAAAAATGATAAGGTCATTTTCACGGGCAACCCTGACAATTTGTTCAAGCACATCTTTGGAATAAAGTGCGCCCGTCGGGTTGTTGGGGTTGATGATAACAATGCCCTTGGTGTTCGGCGTGATTTTCTTTTTGATATCGTCAATATCGGGGCACCAATCCGCTTCTTCGTCGCAGAGATAATGAACCGCCGTTCCGCCCGCAAGAGTAACGGACGCCGTCCAGAGCGGATAATCGGGCATCGGCACAAGAATCTCGTCGCCCGTGTCAAGCAGGCCCTGCATCGACATTGTTATCAGCTCGCTGACTCCGTTGCCCGTGTATATGTCGTTTATTCCGACATTCGGGATATTTTTGAGCTGGCAATACTGCATAATTGCTTTTCTTGCCGAAAATAATCCCTTTGAATCCGAGTAGCCCTCGGTTGAGCGGAGATTATATATCATATCAACAACAACCTCGTCGGGGGCGGTGAAGCCGAACGGAGCGGGGTTGCCGATGTTGAGCTTCAGAATATCAATTCCGTTTGCTTCCATTCGGTTTGCCTCGTCCATGACGGGTCCTCTGATATCGTAACAAACATTATCAAGCTTTTTTGATTTTTCAAAATTTCTCATTAAATTTTCACCTTAAAATTATAGTTTGCTTGCAAGATAGGCTGCACCGAGCTTGCCTGCACTGTTGCCTGCCGCCGCCTTAACGGCTTTGACATTCTTGAAGCTTGGCATAAGAGACGACTGAAGTCTTTTATTTATTTCATCAATAATATAAGTCTCGTTCATTATTCCTCCGCCGAGAACGATAAGCGACGGATTAAAAATATAAATAAGGCTTTTCAGTCCGATAACGATTTCGTCAATCCAGCCGTCAATTAGCTTTCTGACTTCGGGATTGTCAAAGCATTCAAACACTTCTTTGCCGTTGACGGGGCGGGAGAGAAGCTTTTCTGCCGATTTGACAAGCGCTTTTGCAGAAGCATAAGTTTCGTAACATCCCTCGCCTCCGCAGGTGCATTTTCTGCCGCCTGCGTGAGTGATTAAATGGCCGACTTCTCCTGCGGCAAATGCGGTGCCTCTGTATAATTCACCGTTTATGAATATTCCGCCGCCGATTCCCGTGCCGTAGGTCAGGCAGATAAAATCGGAATATCCCTTTGCCGCTCCGAATAAGGATTCTCCCAAAGCGGCGCAGTTGACATCGTTTTCAACCGCCGTCAGAATTCCCGTTCCGGCTTCAACCGTTTCTTTTATTTTTGTTCCCGTGTAATCCGGAATATTGTCGGAAGCAAAGATTATTTCACCTTTGGCGCTGTTGACCTGACCTGCGGTTGAAATGCCGACTCGGTCAATTCCTTCATAGCTTTTTATGATTTCAATAACACGGCTTATTATTGCCTTGCCGCCTGCCTCTGCATTTGTCGGAACGGATTTTTGCTCACTGAGATTGAAATTTTCATCGCATAGAGCATATTTTATTTCCGTTCCGCCAATATCGAATGCAAGAATTTTCATTTCTGCTCCTCCAAAGCGTTAACGAAACGACGGGTTATATCCCTCGGTCTTGTTATTGCCGTGCCGACCACCGCCGCATGAGCGCCGCATCTGAATGCTTCAACAAGCTGATCGGGTGACCATATTCCGCCCTCTGCAATAACCGTTGCACCCAGCTCCGAACTGTAACGGCGCATGAGGTTGAAATCGGGCAGGGGAGTTCCTTTTGTGTAAGGAGTGTAGCCGCTCATGGTTGTTCCGAGCAGGTCAAAGCCAAGCTCAAGAGCAAGCTTGCCCTCCTCAAAACAGCTTGTGTCCGCCATGAAAAGCTGATCGGGATATTTCTTTCTGACCTCTTTGAAAAAATCGGACAGAGTAATCCCTCCGGGTCTGAGCCTGTTTGTTGCGTCAAGAGCGATGATTTCACAGCCGATTCCGGCAAGGGCGTCAACCTCTTTCATGGTCGGAGTTATATAGACATCGCTGTCAGGGTATTCTTCTTTGATGATTCCGATAACCGGCAGGCTGACTCTTTCTCTGATAGCCTCAATGTCAACAACGGTATTTGCTCT
>CAYXVM010000288.1:0-2239 GCA_964468465.1 uncultured Clostridium sp. | reverse complement strand
CCAAAAATTTTTCATCAGCGGCTTCAAAAGCGTATTGCACGGTGCACCGAACATGGACACGCTTGTTGCCCTCGGTGCGGGAGCTTCGTTCATTTACAGCACCTATGCGCTTTTTGCAATGACGGGGGCGCAGGCAAGCGGAGACATGGCGGCGGTGGCGGAATACATGCACGAATTCTATTTTGAATCCGCCGCAATGATACTCACGCTGATAACCGTCGGCAAAACTCTTGAAGCCCGTTCAAAAGGCAAAACCACAAGCGCATTAAACGGACTTATAAATCTTGCGCCGAAAACCGCAACGCTCATTATTGACGGAGAAGAAAAAAGCGTTCCTGTTTCAGAGGTTACCAAGGGCAGTGTTTTTGCTGTCAGACCCGGCGAGAGCATTCCGGTTGACGGAATTGTTATCGAGGGCGAAAGTGCGGTTGATGAATCGGCTTTGATGGGTGAAAGCATTCCCGTTGACAAAGCGGCGGGGGATTCGGTCAGCGCCGCAACGATAAATCAATCGGGTTATCTGAAATGCGAGGCGGTCAGAGTCGGCGAGGAAACGCTTTTGTCGCAGATTATCAAAACAGTCAGCGACGCCGCCGCAACGAAGGCTCCGATTGCCAAGGTTGCGGATAAGGTTTCGGCATTTTTCGTGCCTGCGGTTATTATTATCGCCTTAATCACGGTCGGTGCATGGCTCATTGCGGGCGAAAGCTTCGGCTTTGCGCTTGCAAGAGGAATTTCCGTGCTTGTGATAAGCTGCCCCTGCGCTCTCGGGCTTGCAACGCCGGTTGCAATCGTTGTCGGCAGCGGAATGGGCGCAAAAAACGGAATTCTGTTCAAAAACGCTGTTTCTCTTGAAGAAACCGGAAGAATCCGGACCGTCGCCCTTGACAAAACGGGCACGATAACCGAGGGCAAGCCGAAAGTTACGGATATTTTGCCCGAAAAAGGCACAAATGAAACAGAGCTTATCAAGCTTGCTTGTTCGCTTGAAGCACGAAGCGAGCATCCGCTTGCAAAAGCGGTTGTTGAAATTTCCCGTGAAAAAGGCGTTGAGCCGCTCGAAATTTCGGATTTTTCCGTTCTGCCCGGCAACGGACTGAGCGCTGATGCCGACGGAAAGCGTATTATCGGCGGCAGTCTTAAATATATCTCGGAAAACGCCGAGGTTTCGGATTATTTGAAATCGGAAGCAAATCGGCTCTCCGAAAGCGGAAAAACTCCGATGCTTTTCGCAAAGGATAAAGCCGCAGTCGGGCTTATCGCCGTTGCCGACACGGTAAAAAGCGACAGCAGGCAGGCAATAGCAGAGCTTCGTGGCATGGGCATTGATGTTGTGATGCTCACGGGCGACAATGAAAAAACCGCCAAGGCAATCGGCGGTTCGGTCGGGGTTGACAGAGTTATTGCAGGCGTTCAGCCCAATGAAAAAGAAAGCACGGTTCGCTCACTTATGAGCAACGGAAAGACCTCTATGGTCGGCGACGGAATCAACGATGCGCCCGCCCTGACAAGAGCCGATATCGGCATTGCCATCGGTGCAGGCACGGATATAGCGATTGATGCGGCAGATATCGTGCTGATGAAAAGCAGGCTCAGCGATGTTCCCGCCGCAATCAGGCTCAGCCGTGCAACGCTTCGCAACATTCACGAAAACCTGTTTTGGGCATTTATTTATAACATCATCGGCATTCCACTTGCCGCAGGAGTTTTTATTCCGATTTTCGGCTGGAGGCTGAATCCGATGTTTGCGGCGGCGGCAATGAGCCTTTCAAGCGTCTGCGTTATTTCAAACGCTCTGAGGCTGAATTTTTTCAATATCAGAAATTCAAAGCACTATAAAAAATATAAATCACATAAAAAGGAGAAAAAAGCTATGACAAAAATAATGAAAATTGAAGGAATGATGTGCGGACATTGCGAAGCGAGGGTCAAGAAAACTCTTGAAACTCTGCCCGAGGTTGAGAGCGCAGAAGTCAGCCACGAAAGCGGAACGGCTCTCGTCACCCTGAAATCGGATATTTCAAACGAAGCCCTCAAAGCCGCCGTTGAAGCGCAGGATTATAAGGTTACGGAGATAAAGTAACCTGACAGGGCAGAAATGAAAAAAAGTTTTGATTATTTTCAAAAGCAATTTGGAGATTAAAAATGAGTTTTGAACTGATTAAAATTTCAGAAAATGACCTGAAAGAGTATAAATCCATGATGCAGGAAGCCTTTCAAAAAGGCTTTGAATGCAGAT
>CAYXVM010000287.1:0-2255 GCA_964468465.1 uncultured Clostridium sp. | reverse complement strand
TAGTATCCGTGCTCCGCAGTGGGTAGGCGGCGGCGTTGCTTTGGGACCGAAGCCGAGAAGCTATCGCTTCACAGTTAACAAAAAGCTCCGCAGGCTTGCGTTTAAATCTGCGCTTTCCACAAAGGTGGCTGAAAACGAGATAATTGTTATTGACGAGTTGAAGCTTGACTCATTCAAGACAAAGGAAATGGCTGCCGTTTTGAAGGCGTTTGAGGTTGAAAACGCTTTGGTAGTTACTGCACAAAAGGATGATAATGTAGTAATAAGCGCTGCAAACATTCCCGGAATCAAAACATCAATGGCGTCGAACCTTAATGTATATGACGTAATCAAATACAACAAGTTCATCGTTACAAAAGACGCCGTTTCAAAAATCGAGGAGGTGTATGCGTAATGGCTAAGACAGCACATGATATCATTCGCAAGCCAATCATTACTGAAAAGTCAATGAACGCTACGGCTGAAAAGAAGTACACCTTTAAAGTTGACGTAAACGCAAACAAAATCGAAATCAAAAAAGCAGTTGAAGAGATTTTTGGCGTAAAGGTTGAGAAGGTTAACACAATTAACGTTCTCGGCAAGTTTAAGAGAATGGGTGTACACGTTGGAAAACGTGCTGACTGGAAAAAGGCGATTGTTAAGCTTACGGAAGACAGCAAAACAATTGAATTCTTTGACGGAATGAACTAATCCGGTCGTTGCTTCAAAAACTTAAAAAGGAGTGAAAACAGTGGCAATTAAGAAATTCAAACCTACGACGCCGTCAAGAAGATTTATGACAGTGTCCACATTTGAAGAATTAGATAAGGTTGCTCCGGAGAAATCTCTGTTAGCACCTGTTAAAAAGAATGCCGGAAGAAACAGCTACGGCAGGATCACTGTTCGTCATCGTGGCGGCGGTGTTAAAAGAAAATACAGAATCATTGATTTCAAGAGAGATAAAGACGGCGTAAACGCCGAGGTTATTTCGGTTGAATATGATCCGAACCGTTCGGCAAATATTGCGCTTTTGCAGTATGAAGACGGTGAGAAGAGATATATAATCGCTCCTCTGGGACTTAAAAAGGGAGACAAAGTCCTCTCCGGCGACAACGCTGATATTATTCCCGGAAATGCGATGAAGATTTCTAATATACCGGTTGGTACGCTTATCCATAACATTGAGATATATCCCGGAAAGGGAGCTCAGCTTGTAAGAAGCGCTGGTAACTCAGCTCAGCTTATGGCAAAGGAAAACGGATATGCGCAGGTAAGGCTTCCCTCTAACGAAGTTAGATTGATAAGGCTTGACTGCAAGGCTACAATCGGCGAAGTCGGCAACACAGACCACGAAAATATTTCTATCGGTAAAGCCGGCAGAAAGCGCCATATGGGCTGGAGACCTACTGTCAGAGGTAGCGTAATGAACCCGTGCGACCATCCTCACGGCGGTGGTGAAGGCAAGTCGCCTGTTGGGCGTCCGTCTCCTGTTACTCCATGGGGTAAGCCTGCTTTG
This sequence comes from uncultured Clostridium sp., assembly GCA_964468465.1. GTDB lineage: Bacteria > Bacillota > Clostridia > Oscillospirales > Acutalibacteraceae > CAG-177. The sequence continues at coordinate 760 of CAYXVM010000287.1, read as the reverse complement.
GGTCTTAAAACAAGATCTGCCAAGAAGGCGTCAAATAAGTTTATTGTTAAACGTCGTAACAGTAAATAATGAGTGTTGATTATTTGCCGAAAGGAGGAAACATTGAATGAGCCGTTCATTAAAAAAGGCACCTTATGTATGCGAAAAGCTGCTTAAGAGAATAAATGAATTAAACGAATCGGGCGAAAAGAAAGTTCTTCAAACCTGGTCACGCCCGTCTACAATATATCCTGAAATGGTTGGACATACGATAGCCGTACACGACGGAAGAAAGCATGTTCCGGTATATGTAACAGAGGATATGGTAGGGCATAAGCTTGGTGAATTTGCTCCGACAAGAACCTTTAAAGGTCATGCCGGCGCAAAAACAACAAAATAATTCAAAGTAATCAATTAAAAGGTTAAGTCTTTTGAAAGGAGGAAATATTATGCAAAACTACGCAAAAGCGGAAGTTAAATATGCCAGAATTTCACCGCGTAAAGTTAAAATCGTTATAGATTTGATTCGTAATAAACCGGTGGGTGAGGCACTTGCAATATTAAAGCATACACCTAAAGCGGCAAGCGAAATCGTTGAAAAGCTTTTGCTTTCAGCAATGGCTAATGCCGAAAACAACCACGGTATGAATGTGGAAGATTTGTATGTGGCTGAAATTTATTCAAACGCAGGTCCTATGCTAAAGCGCATAAGAGCAAGGGCGCAGGGAAGAGCATTCAGAATTTTGAAGCGTACAAGTCATACAACAATCGTTCTTAAGGA
>CAYXVM010000286.1:0-2283 GCA_964468465.1 uncultured Clostridium sp. | reverse complement strand
TCTCGGGAATATTTGCACCGCCGTTGATTCGGCAGGTGGCAGGCTCGATGCGATTATCGTTCCCGATAACAGCGCATCTTCAAGTGCGTTTCTGAACGGAGTTCTTTCAGAATTCAGACCCGATAAAATCTACTGCGGCGAATTGCCCGACGGCAGCAGCCTATTGCTCAAAAGAAGCGAAATATATAGTTTTGACGGTATGTCTTATTCGGAAAAATTTTTCGTTAAAAACTATAGTGTCGATAATAATTATTGCGTTTTACTGAAAAATCAGGATATTTGCGCCTTGATTTGCTTTGATCCCGTCTTTGATATTTCATCTTTGCCCGATGAGTTTCGGCATGTTGATGTTATAATCAGCCGAAACGATTATCCACGGGGAATTGAAAAAACGGGTTGTTCTTTGGCAGTTATCAATGCCGAGAACAAGAGGGGAGTTACAATTCAAAACGAGCTGAAAAGCATCGGCGTTAACTGCACTTCAACGGGCGGATGCGGCAGTATTACAGTCCGTGCAGACGGCGGCTTTGTCAGTGCATACAGGGAGTGAGTTCTCCCGGAAAGGACGGTTTTATGCCGACTTTGAATGAGAGCGGATTGAAAGAAAAGCTTCGCAGCAATCCTCTCGGTATATATTTGATTTACGGCGAAGAAAGCTACCTTAAAAAAACTTATATTGAAAAAATTATCTCCAAAACCGTTGACAAAAGTTTTGAGGATTTCAATTTGCATGTCTTTGACGGCAAGGAGTGCACTCTTTCCGATGTTTATGAAATTGCGGGTGCAGTTCCCATGATGGCTGAGAGCAAGTGCGTTTCGGTCAAGGATTTTCCGCTTGATACGCTTGATGATAACGGCTTTGAACAGCTTGAAAAAGTTCTTTCAGACAATCCCGATGACTGCGCTTTGATTTTTTCTTTTGCAGCATATGAACCAAAGGGCGCAAAATGGAATAAAGCGATTAAACTGTTTGATAAATACGGCTGTTCGGTTAAACTCGAAAAGAAAATAACGGCTGATTTGGTAAAAATGCTTGAAAGCGGTGCAAAAAAAAGAGGAGCCTCTTTCGATAAAGGGGCAGCGGCTTATCTTATTTCGTGCGTTGGAAGCGACCTTAACACCTTGCTCAATGAGCTTGAAAAGGTCTGCGCCTATGCGCAAAATGATTTAATCAAAAAAAGCGATATTGACGCCGTTTGCATCAAAAGCTTGGATGCAAAGGTGTTTGACATGATAAAGGACCTTACCGCCGGCAGATTTGAAAGCGCATTCAGAAAGCTTTCAATTCTTTTTGAACAGCGTGAGGACGAATTTCAGATTCTCGGTGCTCTGATTGCTCAGTATTCCGATATTTACAGGGCAAAGGCGGCTGTCAAATCTGGCGGCAGAGCCGAAATGATTGCAAATTACTATAACTATGCCGGCAGAGAATTCAGGCTGACAAATGCGGCAAGAAACGCCTCGTCACTTTCTTTTGACGATATTTGCGAGTGCATCGATATTCTTGCTCAGGCTGATATGATGCTCAAAAGCTCGTCTGTCGATAAAAGACTTGTGCTTGAGCAAACCGTTGTCAGGCTTGCGAGAACCGGCGGGAGATAAACAAATGATAAAAATAAAGCAAGCAATAATCGTTGAGGGAAAGTATGACAAAATCAAGCTTTCCGGAATTATTGATGCGCCTATAATTCAGACTGACGGCTTCGGAATTTTCAAGGATAAGGAGCTTCAATGTCTGATAAGAAATTTAGCTGAAAAAAGAGGTATTTTAGTGCTTACGGACAGCGACTCCGCAGGGTTTAAAATTCGCTCTTTTATCGGCTCAACCGTTGACCCCAAAAGTATTGTTCATGCCTATATTCCCGATATTTTCGGCAAAGAGAGTCGCAAAACCGAGCCTTCAAAGGAAGGAAAGCTCGGCGTTGAGGGCGTTTCGGAAGAAATAATTATTAAAGCTCTTGCCAATGCGGGAGTGCTGTGTGAAACTGCCGAAGAGCCCGAAAGACCGATAACAAAGCTTGATTTGTATGAACTCGGCTTCACGGGCGGGCAGGACAGCGCCAAAAAAAGAGCGGCATTGCTGAAATATTATTCTTTTCCGGCAAGACTCTCGGCGAATGCGCTTGTTAAGGTCTTGAACAGTATAACTACATACGATCAGTTTCTCGAAGGTGTAAAAGAAATCGAAAAGGAGTTGTCGGAATGATCAGAATCGGTCAGGGATATGATGTTCATCGGCTTTCAGAGGGCAGAAAGCTGATAATCGGCGGAGTTGAGATTCCT
>CAYXVM010000285.1:0-2284 GCA_964468465.1 uncultured Clostridium sp. | reverse complement strand
TATTTTAACGATGAGTAAGGGCAAATCTGCCACGAGAAACCGTGCTTCGGATTATCGCCGTTACCCTAACCAAGGAGTGTTGTTATGATGAAATCAAGGGTCAGTGTTGTAATCTGTGACAGCTACGACAAAGAAAAGGTGTATAACGCCGTTAAAAAAAGCATTGAATCCCTCGGCGGAATAGGTGAATTTGTTAAGCTTGATGAAAGAATTCTTGTCAAGCCCAATTTTCTTTCGCCCTCCGAATCGGAAAAAGCGATAACAACTCACCCGACGGTAATCAGTGCGGTTCTGAGAATTCTTCATGAATCGCAATATAATAAAGTCAAAGTCGGCGACTCACCCGCAAACGGAACCTGCCGTGCCGCCCTCGGTAAGCTTGCGCTGACGGATGAGGAGCTTTACGGCGCAACCATTGCAGATATGGATAAAGAAGTGCTTGTAAAATATCCCGATGGTAAAATAGCGAATGAGTTTTACTATTGCCGTGAGGTCACGGAGGCTGATGCCGTTATCGGTTTGAGCAAAATGAAAACTCACGCCCTTGAAAGAATAACGGGCGCAATAAAAAATATGTACGGTCTGATTTGCGGCAAAAGAAAAGCCGCAGGGCATGTCAAATATCCAACTGCGATCAACTTTGCAAAAATGCTTTGTGATATCCACAAATCCACTCCGCAGCGCCTGCACATTATGGATGCCGTTGTTGCAATGGAAGGTAACGGACCTTCATCCGGTTCGCCGATAAATATGAATATGATTATCGCTTCACCCGATCCCGTTGCGCTGGACACTGTTTTTTGCCGCCTTGTTCACCTTAACCCGGCGTTGGTTCCCACAAATGTTCAGGCTTCGCTTGTCAGACTCGGCACTATGGACGAAAAAGAAATTGAAATAATTCTTACCGAGGGAGAAAGCACAACCATTTGCGATATCTCCGAATTAGTCCGCAAATACGGCAACCCCGATTTCGATGTTGTGAGAGATAAAGAAAAGTTCAGAACCGCTCTGAGCATTATCTCAAAAGTAACCGGCGGAAACAGAAAGCCCGTAATCGATAAAAGCAAGTGTGTAAAATGCGGAATCTGCGTTGACCATTGCCCCGTTGAGGGCAAAGCGGTTGATTTCGTCAACGGCAAAGCCGAGCCGCCCGTTTATAACTATAAAAAATGTATCCGTTGCTATTGCTGTCAGGAGCTTTGCCCGCAAAAAGCAATAAGCGTAAAAGGGATTTTCTGATTGCAATGGTTAATATTTTGAAGGACAGCAGATATAATTCCGTTCCGGCTTTTTTCTGCGCTCTGGGGTGGTCATTAGCCTATCCCTTAATAAAAATCGGATATCAGCAGTTCGGGATTGCGCCGGACGACCTTGGCGGAAAAATACTTTTTGCCGGAATCCGTTTTTTCTTTGCGGGTGCATTGGTTCTGGCGTTTTGCATTATCGGAAAAACCAAAAGCGAAATAAAATGCAAAAAAGATTTTTTATGGCTGATTCTGTTTGCGGCAGTCAATACAACGCTCCACTATATGTTTGCATACATCGGGCTTGGCTACAATCCGAGCGCAAGATCAACCATTCTGGACTCTATGGGCGGATTTTTCCTGATAATACTTTCTACGATTATTTTCTCCGACGATAAAATATCTGCTTCAAAAATAATCGGCTGTGTGCTCGGGATTGCGGGAATTGTTTCGATTAACATTCAGCCGGGGGAGAATTTCTTTGAAAATATTACGCTGAGAGGCGACGGAATGATTCTGCTCAACGCCTGCTGTGCGGGCTTCGGCGGGATTATAACACGGGTCGTTTCAAAGAAAATGAATATGCTCAACGCAACGGGTCTAAGCATGCTCATAGGCGGGGCTTTGCTTCTTGCGATCGGCTTTGCCGTCGGCAGCGACAGCGTGTGGAGTTTCAATGTTAATGGAATACTTGTTCTTTTCGCATTGATTCTGATATCTGCGGTTTGCTTCGGAGTTTATAACGAACTGCTCGCTTATCATCCGATAAGCAAAATAGCGATTTATAACGCTTTGATTCCCGTTCTGGGCGTTATATTTGCCGCTTTACTGCTGAAAGAAGAGCTGAAAAAACAATATTTCGTGGCGGTATTGATGGTTGCTGTCGGAATATATCTTGTCAACACCGCCAAGGAAAAGAAACGATAAAAAACTATAAGCGCAGAACCTTTGGATTGCTCCTAAGGTTCTGCGCTTTCATATGGCTTTTATGAACTTTTAAATCAGGCTTCCGGATGGATTGAGTTATAGAAAATAATATC
>CAYXVM010000284.1:0-2292 GCA_964468465.1 uncultured Clostridium sp. | reverse complement strand
CGTGAAAACATATCAAATCCCACGGAACGCCGGGGACGGCGTTCCCTACCGAACCTATTATTAGATCTGAATAATCCAGCCGTTCCGTGAAAACAGCAGTAATTATCGGCAACACGGTAGGGGCGAACTGTGTTCGCCCGCCTGAAAAAATGAAGAATGAAGTGTGCCTGCGGCACATTAAGGTAGGGGCGACCCTGTGTGGTCGCCCGCTTTTTTGCAAGAATGAATTTTGCTTCGCAAATTTGCGTATTGAACAAAAGGTCTTCTTATGTTAAAATGGTTTTATAAATCCATATATTCAATATTATTGCGGTCAATCCGCACGGGGGTTTTCTCTTGAAAAAAATCATTTCTGTAATACTTGTTTTCGTTTTGGTTTTTCTTCTCGGCTCATGCTCGGGCAAAAATGAGGCTTCCGAATCAACATCGGCTTCCGTATCCGAAACCAAAACCGTTAATTTCATCAGCGATTGGGGTTCTGCCGAGGTTCCCGATGATTTCCCTGCTCCTCCCTCAAATGCTCATGCGTTCTCGGTTTCAGGCGGCAAGGCTGACAAAACGGGCAAGGGCTACCGCTCGGATTGGACAAGGCTCACTTTCACCTGCCCCGAGCAGGAAATTTACGGCTTTTCAAATCAGTTTTCCCAAAACGGATATATCGGCGGAATGAGAAAAATGAAAAATCCGACCTATTATTCCGAGGGCTTTAACGGTAACTGGCAAAACGGAAAAACATTCGTCAGAATCGTCAGCTCAGAGGATGTCGGCGGCGGAGAGACAAAATTTGTGATTGATTTCTTTGACTGCACGGATAATTTCCCCGACGCTCTCACGGAATATTTCCCGAAATTCAGCGGCTTCACCAAAAGCGGCGGCTACTATTACGGATACACCGCCTCGGATAATATCGAAACCGAAACCTTTTCGGGAAGCTTTCACACCGTACATTGGAATTGGGATTTCGGCTTTGAAAACGCCTTTGTCGGCGTTTCGCAGTCGGAGTTTGAGGAATATGTTTCCGCTCTTGCGGACAGCGGCTTCAGCGGCCAATACATTAACTCCGTTCTCGACGGCTGCAGCGTCATAAGCGTTGATATGGTTAAATTTGTCAGCGATAACGAAAGCTACGGAGTGTTCATGCTCTACAATCAGATTCTCAAAACCCTTGATATCGTTTACACAAACAACATTGCGGATTTTCTTGATGTTGGGGAACAATCCGAATAATAAAAAAGGCGGTTTGAACGGAAATCCGTGCAAACCGCTTTTATTTTTGATTAATCACAGAAGCTTTTCATCGCTTCAAGTGTTTTTTCGAGCAGCTCGTCAAGCTCCCAGCCGAGCATTTCCGCTCCCTGTTGAATGACATCTCTTGAACAGCCTGCGGCGAATTTTTTATCCTTGAATTTCTTTTTGAGAGATTTAAGTTCCATATCCTGAACGCTCTTTGAGGGGCGCATGAGAGCCGCCGCGCCGATAAGCCCCGTTAATTCATCTGTTGCAAAAAGAACCTTTTCCATGGTGTGCTCCGGCTCAACATCGGAGCAGATTCCGAAGCCGTGGCTTGCAACGGCATGAATAAGGCGCTCGTCAAGCCCTCTTTCACGCATTATTTCAACGCATTTTTTGCAATGCTGTTCGGGATACATTTCAAAATCGAGGTCATGGAGCAGACCGACCGTTGCCCAGAAATCCGCTTCTTCGCCGTAGCCGAGTTCGTTTGCAAACCAGCGCATAACGCCCTCAACGGTTTCCGAATGCTGAAGATGAAACGGTTCTTTGTTGAATTCATTCAAAAGCGCAAAGGCTTCTTCTCTTGTTATCATTTTTATCGCTCCCAATCGTATTGATTAAAACCTAAAATATCATTTTTATTCTGCTTTGTCAAGTGCGGAATTGCCGCCCCTGAACCGCCGTCAAAGATAAAATTTTACAAAAACCGCTTTGAAAATGTGCAAAATATTAACATAAAAATACATTGACAAACTTTCGATGGCATGATACAATGCTATAAATAAATATCAAAGGCAATGACGAAGAAGGTTGGAATGAGTCATTTTCAGAGAGCCGATGGGCGGTGTAAATCGGCAATGGGCATTCCGAAACCCCTCACTTCCGAGCCGGAAGCCAGAAAGCCGCAAGGTAAGTAGATGCTTCCCGTGATTGCTGCGTAAAGGCATAGGAATTGTTTGATTCCAAGAGTGGCAGCTTCGGCTGCAATTTGAGTGGTCCCGCGGATGTAATTTATACACCCGTCTCAAAGCAAATTTGAGACGGGTGTTTTGTTTTTTA
>CAYXVM010000283.1:0-2296 GCA_964468465.1 uncultured Clostridium sp. | reverse complement strand
TCGCCTGTCGGTCTGACAAAACCGGCAAGCGATTATTTTTTAAGCGATTATTTCAGGAAATCAAGGCTTCTGATAATTGCGGGTTCTTTGGCTTGACCCTTGCAAATCTGGAAGAAGCAGATAACTTTGATAACCGTCAGCACAACGAGCATAATTGCTCCTGCGATTGGAATGATAAAAGTCCAGCAGAGTACTGCCGTTAAAATTCCGAGCAGGGTCTCAACAACAAGGAATTTAAGCGCCTGTCTGAGATGGAAGGCGACATACTCTGATTTGTTCTGCGAAAGAAGCGCAATAACAATGCCGACAAAGCTCATCAGATAAAGCAGCATTGCAATAACCTTGTTATCGGAAATATCCTTGGGGTCAAACTCCGCCGTGTGGTCATACGGGTCAACGGGCGTCATCGGCGGCTGCGGAGCATAGGGCGGCTGCTGATAGCCGGGGTTCGGATTACCTGCGTCCATGTTGGGAGCGGCTCCGAAATTCGGATTATAAGCGTTATACTGCGGCTTGGGGGCTTCTGCCGGCTGAGGCTCAATCTTTAATCCGCAGGTCGTGCAGAATGACGTGCCGTCCTCAATCGGAGTGCCGCATTTCGGGCATTGTCTCATATTAATCTCCTCCATGTTGTTTATATTATCGTTTTACCGACAAATTAATATCTTAATCAACAAGCATATGGTTGATTTTTTCTCTCGTTTCAAGCAGCCAATCGTTTTCGTGCGGATACTCCATGAAGGTCAGAGGCTTGAACAAATCCTTGTCGATGAATTCAAGAACCTTTTCTCTGCCTATTTTCTTTTCGAGAAGTTTGAGTGCTCTCAGATCCTCAAATCCGTCGTATAATACTTTAAGTCTCAGCGAAGCAAGCGGCTCTCCGCCCTCACCGGGATAAACAATGAACGAATCTCCCGCAGGGAAAGCACCGCCCGCATCGGTAACCCTGAACGGGTCAATGTTTCTGATGGAATACTGAGTATTATAGAAATTATAGCCCCATTGCAGGAAGCCTTTTACATCATATTTATACATCAGAATTCCGAGAACTCTGTTGCGAAGCGACGGCATGGATAAAAAGCGGTTGGGAACATATTTATCTCCGTTTCCGCAGCAATAATAAGTCCAGAGCTCGGGAACATTGCCGATAAAATCCGATATTTCACTTTCATTCGGTATAGGATTTTTGACTGTTCCGCTCTCATAAAAAGCGAAGTCGGAAAGGGCGTCAATAATCTTGATTCCCGGAAAGATTTCTTCAATCAGCTTCGCTCTGCGCTTATATGTTTCAAGATGGCTGAGATTCGGCTCATCGGAAACATGGATAAGACACTTATCCTTTATTCCCTCATCTTCAAGCACCTTTATGAACGACTGTGCAAAGGAGCGGAGAAAATCGTCATAAGCCTTGCTTGAGGTTCTCGTTGACCAGCCGAAAATCTTCTTCTCCCTGCCCTTGCGGTCAATGGCAACGATTTTGGGAGCGTGTTTTGCGCCCCATTGAGTGAAGAAATGGCTGATTTCAAAGTATTCAATTCCGCATTCAAGGCACATTTTGACCCATTTTCTGAAATTCTTGAAGTCAAAATAATATTTTCCGCCGTTCTTGCGGATTTTAACAAGCTGAATTGTTCTTCTCTCGCCGCCGACCATTGTATCAAGCGGTGGAGTGAAAACGGGGGTCAGAATGCAGTTCATACCGTGCTCTGCCGCCATTTTGATAAAATTGCGGTTAATCCGCCAATATTCGTCGCTGAAAGGCTCAACGCCGTAATAATTGCAGATGCAGTCGGAATGATACCAGCAGGTATAAATCCAATCCTGCGCGGGAAGCTCGGCATCAATGATTTCAACCTCTGCTTCGCCCTTTGCGGCGGTTTCTCCGTTCTCTTTTATCTCAACGCAAATCGGGTATTTGCCCGCTTCGCTTCCGTTCGGGCTGAGCTCAACCCAAAGGCTGTACCACTTGCCCTTTTCTGCCTCAAATTTATCGCTGACGGGAACGAGATAATCCGGATAATTGCCCGATTCCTTGCGAAGATAAAAATCATCTGCATTTTCGTTTGCGGCAAGCTTGACGGGAACATCTTTGACTATGTAAGCCTTTGCAAATTCCGCCGCTTTTCCGCTCAGTTCAAAAGAAACCGATGCGTCATCGGCACAGCAGAACGCCGCCTGCAAAGAAGAACGCTCATTTTCAAGCATCGAAAAGCTTTTAAGCTCGGGAGCCGAGGGCTTTTCATCGGAAAAAACCTTTTCAAGCGAACTCAGAATCATTAATTCCATTTTATTCTCC
>CAYXVM010000282.1:0-2302 GCA_964468465.1 uncultured Clostridium sp. | reverse complement strand
TGTCGGTTCCGTGACCCTTATAGGTTCGTGCAAACGAGCCGTAAAGGGTGAAATTAACCTTTTTTATTTTCTCATTCATCATTTTGCCCGCAAGCCTTGCAATCGAAGCCGCTCCGGCGGTGTGTGAACTTGAAGGGCCGACCATATTCGGGCCTATTACTTCAAAAATGCTGATAAAAGCCATTGATTTTCTCCTATCCGTGCTGTTTGATTCAATTATATTTTAATCACGGCGCATTGTCAATAACATTAATCAGATTACAGGAGTTCGGCATATAATGACTGCGGAGGTGAAATTATGCCAAAAATATATTTAAGCCCGTCAACTCAGGAATATAATATAACTCTTTCGGGCAACAGCGAAGAATATTACATGAATCTTATCGCAAACGCAATGATTCCTTATCTCAGAGCAAGCGGAATCGAATACGGAAGAAACAACCCCGATATGACCGCCCTTTCCTCGGCGGAGCAGGCAAACGCAGGCGACTATGATTTTTACCTTGCCATTCATTCCAACGCTTCTCCTCCGCCGCTTGAGGGCAGAGTCAGAGGCGCAGAGGTCTATTATTATCCCTCGGGCAAGGATAATTACGAAACGGCAACGCTGTTTGCAAACAATTATAAAGAAATTTATCCCCTGCCCGATTTCGTGAAAACCGTTCCGCTTGAAACGCTCATTGAGCTGAACAAAACGAGAATGCCCGCAATTCTGTTTGAGGTCGCCTATCACGACAATCCTCAGGATTTTGAATGGATGTCCGGGAATATCAATGAAATTGCAAAAAATCTTGCTCTTTCCGTTGCCGATTATTTCGGAGTTCCTTTCATTGAGCCGATGGTTTCTGTCATGGGAATAGTTTCTATCGGCTCAGGAAATCTTAATGTCAGAAGCGGCCCGAGCATTAACACGGACATTGTCGGCAAGCTGCAAAACGGAGATACCGTTGAAGTTCTTGAAAACGAAAACGATTGGTTCAAAATCCGCTCGGACGGTCTGTCAGGCTATGTCAGCTCAAGATTCATCAAAGCGTTGTAATTTTCATTAAAATACGGTATTATTCCACAACATCTTTGGATATTTTGCAGAATTACCCCAAAATACAAAAAAAGCCTTGATTTTTAACAAACTGTAAACTATAATGTAGTTATTATTTGTTAAATTATTTTTCGGATGTGATTGAAGTGGAGCTTTTAAAGAAAAAGATTCTTGAAGAGGGCAAAACAATCGGCTCTGATGTTGTTAAAGTTGATATGTTTCTCAATCATCAGATAGATGTGGAGCTTCTCTGCGAAATCGGCAAAGAGTTCCACAGGCTTTTTGCAGCCTCAAACATTAATAAAATTGTTACCATAGAAGCATCGGGCATAGGAATTGCGTGCATTGCCGCACAGTATTTTTCTGTGCCTGTTGTTTTTGCCAAAAAGGGCGCAAACCGAAATGTCGGCGACAACATCTATAAAGCCGATGTCTATTCGTTCACCAAGGGCATCACGACCACCATCGGCATTTCAAAGGACTACCTCGGCCCCGACGACCGTGTTCTGATTATTGATGATTTCATGGCAAACGGCAAAGCCGTTCACGGCTTAATCAACATCATCAATCAGGCGGGCGCAACGGTTGAGGGCATAGGAATCGTTATTGAAAAAGGCTTTCAGCCCGGCGGCGACGCTCTGCGTTCGCTCGGCTACAGGGTTGAATCTCTGGCAGTTATTAAATTCATTGACAACGGAAAAATTGTCTTTGGTAATTAATAAATTATTTTTTGGAGGTAAAACAAAATGAAGAAGTTCACAAAGATCCTCGCAATTCTTCTCGCTCTCGTTTTCGTTTTCAGCTTCGCCGCTTGCGGAAAGAAGACTGCTGACGATGGCGAGACAACCGCTCCCGCATCAGACGCCGCTTCCGATGTTAAGGCTGACTATTCAAACATCAAGTTCGGTCTTATCTGCCTTCACGACGAGAACTCAACTTATGATAACAACTTCATAAAAGCTCTCAAGGAAGTTCAGCAGGAGCTCGGTCTTTCCGATGACCAGGTTCTCATCAAGACAAACATCCCCGAAACAGATGCTTGCCTCAGCGCTGCCGAAGAACTTATCGACGAAGGATGCAACATCATCTTCGCTGACTCATTCGGTCACGAGTCTTATATCCTTCAGGCTGCTCAGGAGAATCCCGACGTTCAGTTCTGCCACGCAACAGGTACACAGGCTCACGATGCAGGCGTTGCCAATTTCCACAACGCATTTGCTTCAATCTATGAAGGCAGATATCTTGCCGGTGTTGCAGCAGGCC
>CAYXVM010000281.1:0-2320 GCA_964468465.1 uncultured Clostridium sp. | reverse complement strand
ACACCCGGCAGATATGGAGCGTATGACTCTGGCTTTAGCTGATATGGACAGAAGAAACGAAATTATTGATATAGTCCATAAGACCTACGCTTCCGGCAAGGAGTTTCCGAAGTATTATATTAAAACCGTCGAAGAAGCAATAACCGCACTTGAAGAATTGAACATCCCCCGTAAAATCTTTACAGCGGCAGAATATGCACCGTTTGAGGGTACTCGGTTTATAACTCAAAACGAGATTGACACCGTACTTGCACACGGTAGCGGAGTTTCCGAAGGAAAAATGCGTATTCTTTCATACTTCCTCCGTGAAGCTGACCACAAAAAGCGTGCTGATTTTCTTAAAAACGAATACGGCATCGGCGGCGGTTCTATGTATTCTGTCGATGACGGTTGGGAAAGTCACGATTCAAAGGGATTGGAAATATCCCGTGGCGATCTCACAAAACCATATTCAAAGGTTACAATGTCGTGGTCGCAGGTTGAAAAACGGATTGACTTTCTCATAAGAAACGGCAGGTATGCAACAAATGAAGATATTGCATATATGACCGAATATGAGAAACATCAGGTTGCACGAAGCGTTTACACCGCTTTCAGTAATGTACCCATAGAAAGGTACAGTCCGTTTCCAAACGGTTTTGACTATTCCGATGCTGTACCTATTGTCAGAAAAACACTTGACGATAATGATAAAACAGCCGAAATGCTGACGGAGCTGAAAGCTCTTTTAATGGAAACACCGAGCGACGACAGATATTATAAATACCGCGAAGCAGCGGCAAATGCACTTGAAAGTTATGTGAACTGAACATATAATCTGTTCCCCGCTGTTGAAAGACCGCAACCTGCAACAAATGCTGAGCTTGACGAAGCTATGCGTGTAATCAACGAATATGTCAAAGAGGAATTTGACTCAGATAGTGCCGATTATGAGGACTTACGAGCCGTGAGCCTTGCTTTTACCACTACCGATGACGGAGAACACCATATCGAAGTCAATGCAAATCTGATTGAGTTTTCCATACTCAAATATGTTGATAAAACATTAGTCGAAGAAATCAAGTATGACAGCCCTTCGGAGCTTATATCAAATGAACTTGAGGGAATGAGCTTTGATGACTTGGTATATCTTACCGATGAACAGCTTGCACCGTTCTATGAGCCAAAAGAACAGCCGATAATGGAGCTTTATAACGAGCTTCATAAGGACGATAACGGCGAAACCGTTGCGTTATTCCCGGTCGGTGATTTCTATGAGATATACGGTGTAGATGCGGAAAAAGCGGCAAGCGCACTTGAACTTACGCTTACGGCAAAGACTATTGACGGCTACGGATATGCTATGTGCGGATTTCCAAAGCACGTTCTTGAATCTTATGTTGATAAGCTGACCTACGGCGGTTTTGATGTAATTCTTACCGATGAGGACAGAAAAGCATATAAGATTCTCTCTGCTGAAAAAATCCAAGCTATGACAGATGCAGAAAATACTGCTCCCGAAGCTACGGAACAAGAGCAGGCACAAGAGCCTGATGCCATAAATGATTTAATCGGCAAGGAGCTTACGGTAGATGATCGCAAATGTGTTGGTGACAGCATAGACGAAACCTCCGGTAGTGCAAGCCTTAAAGATATAACCTTTGAAAACGGCACGGGATTTCCTATCTTCCGCAGAGAAAGTGTTGAGTTTGTAAAGGCACATCTTGAAAGCGAAGAAAAAGCTGATGAGGGTATAACACCTGCCTTTGAAATGCCTAAACCCTCAAAGGTTGCAAATACGGTTGTATATCCTGAAATACCGATGTCGGAGCGCCGTAACTTCGCCATTGATAATGACGAACTCGGCTACGGCGGCCCGAAAGAAAAGTTCCGCAAGAATATGGAAGCTATACGGGTTCTGAAAGAGTGTGAATCTGAAAGACGACTTGCAACACCCGAAGAACAAGCGATCCTTTCCAAATATGTCGGTTGGGGCGGTCTTGCAGATGCCTTTGACGAAAGCAAACCAAATTGGGCGAATGAATTTCAGGAGCTTTATGCAGCGCTTACCCCCGAAGAATACACGCAGGCAAGAGCTTCTACGCTTAACGCTCATTATACCTCTCCGACAATTATAAAAGCGATGTATAAGGCTCTCGGTAATATGGGTTTTGAGCAAGGTAACATCTTGGAGCCTTCATGCGGTATCGGTAACTTTATGGGACTTGTGCCCGACAGTATGAGCCAAAGTAAAATCTACGGCATTGAAATTGACTCCATAACCGGACGAATTGCACAGCAACTTTATCAGAAAAACTCTGTTGCAATACAAGGTTTTGAG
>CAYXVM010000280.1:0-2359 GCA_964468465.1 uncultured Clostridium sp. | reverse complement strand
GGACGAAGAAGAATATCACAAAAAGGTTCAATATTTATTTTTCGGTCAATGGAACGCCCTGAAAGCCTATGCCAATGAGAACGGAATTGAAATTATCGGCGATCTTCCTATATATGTCGCACATGACAGCGCAGATGTCTGGGGCAATCCCCGACAGTTTGAGCTTGACGGCGATTTTAATCCGCTGAGAGTTGCGGGAGTTCCGCCCGACGGCTTCAGCAGCGAGGGTCAGCTTTGGGGAAATCCGATTTTTGACTGGGAATATATGCGAAAAGACGGTTACCGCTGGTGGATAAAAAGGCTTGAACATTCTCTTTCGCTTTTCGACCGCCTCAGAATCGACCATTTCAGGGGCTTTTCATCATATTACGCCGTCAGATACGGAATGAAAAATGCAGTTAACGGGGTTTGGCTGAAAGGCCCGGGCATTGAATTTTTCAAAGCGGTTGAAGCTTCGCTCGGCAAGCCCGATATCATTGCAGAGGATCTCGGTTATGTTGATGAAGATGTGATTAATCTGCTGAAAGAAAGCGGTTTTCCCGGCATGAAGGTTTTGCAGTTTGCATTTGACAGCCGAGAAAACAGCGATTATCTGCCGCATAATTACAAAAAAAACTGCGTTGTATATATCGGGACGCACGATAATGACACTCTTGAGGGCTGGTTTGAAAACGCAGGGCATGAAGATGTTGAATTTGCCGAAAAATATCTGAGGCTCAGCGAAGCAGAGGGAAGAATCAACGGCGTTATCAAGTCCGCTCTGTCATCGGTCGGAGAAACCGCCGTGCTGACAATGCAGGATTTGCTGCATCTCGGTTCGTTCGCAAGAATGAACACTCCCTCTACCGCCGAGGGCAACTGGGAATGGCGGGCTTTGAAAGAAGAAATCGATTTTAACCTTGCAAACGAGCTTGCGGAGATGGTCGAATTATACAGACGGGCTTAAGGTGATGGGAGTTGAACACAATATGCCGAAAATTTGATATTACGGCGTATTTTCACTTTTTCACCGTTGTCGGGCTTAAATGACTGTTGACACGGCAACATTTTGGTGATATCATAAGCTTGCTAATTAAATATTGCGGTTTTCTTTCGGGAAAGTGCGGTGCAAATCCGTCGCAACAGCCATTGCCGTAACAGTCGGAATGCCGAATTTAAGCCGTGATTAAGTTAGTTACCTTCGGGCGGCGGAGGGTGGCATAACAAATTCAAAAGCTCTGATGCAGCAGGGTTTTCAAAGCTTATCTTGCCTCTCCGTTCCGGACGGAGGGGCATATTTTATTTCTGAAAGGAAGCAGAAAGAATGAAAAAAACTAACCTTGCAGCAAAAATCTGTTCTCTTGTCTTAGCGCTGGCGATGGCGCTGTGCTGCCTGCCTGCGGCATTTGCGGCGGAGGACGAAATCACGGTCAGCTTCAGTTTTTATGACGGAGCGGTTGTTATCCCCAAAACCGAATTGACCGTTTCCAACGGTACGGCCGAAAAATACGGCTATACGCTCTCTGAAAATGACCACAACGGAACTCCCGTTAACGGAATCACCGTTTTTGACGCCATCGTTGCCGCCCACGAAGCCTATTACGGCGACGCTTTCACAGCCGACACCTGCGGAGATTATCTTGCCGCCACCAACGGCTTTTTGAGCAAGGCTTTCGGAAAACCGACCTCTGCTCTCGGCTTCTGCGTTAACGATAAAGTGCCCAACGACGGCATTTATGTTGACGCATACGGCGCTTACACGGGCTATGCCGCAGACACCGCAGTTATTGCAGGCGGCGATTATATTTCCGTTTATACATATCAGGACAGCTATTATGCGGATTATTATGTTACATTGGATAAAAACGAGGTTACCGCAGAGACAGGCGAAGAATTTTCCCTTTCGGCAAGCGGCCTTGCAATCATGTATTACGGACTTTCAAAGCCCGAAGTTGTTGAAGCAATGACAAACCCGATGGCAGGTCTGACAGTTTATTCAACAAAGGATTTCAAGGCTTATTCAGTTCTCGGAGTTCTTGACGCTGACGGAAAAATCACGCTTTCATTCAGCGAATCCGGTGAATATTGGCTCTGCACAATGGGTGATTTTGACGACCCGACTCTCGGCACGGTTCCCACGGTTGCCAATTGGTGCAAGGTTACCGTTACCGAGCCTCAGCCCGATCCCGAACCCGAACCTCAGCCTGAACCTGACACAAAAGACGCATTCTATCTCCCCAAAAACATCAAAGCTTCGCTGAATGCAAACCCCGATGAGGGAAGCATTGTATTAACAATTACTGTTGATTTTGCCGACATTAAGGGCAACGCTCCCGAAAAGAGCGAAGAACTCACTCTTTCGCTCAACATTACATGGTTC
>CAYXVM010000279.1:0-2363 GCA_964468465.1 uncultured Clostridium sp. | reverse complement strand
AACAGCAGGCGAATGTGCCGATGTATGCTTGCGGTTTAATAAAAATCAAATAATACATTATTAAAAAGGAGATAAATTCCAATGAAAAAAATACTTTCAGTCATTCTCGCAGTTGTTCTCACATTCTCAATCGCAGCGGCGTTCTCATCATGCTCAAATAAAGAGCAGGCTGAGGAAATCATTATCGCCATTCCCAACGACACGACCAACGAAGCCCGTGCATTGCTTCTGCTTCAGGAGCAGGGCATAATCACCCTCAAGGACGGCGCAGGCATCACCGCAACCATTCTTGATATCGCAGAGAATCCCAAGAACATCACCTTCAAAGAGGTTGAGGCAGCTCAGCTCCCCAATGTTCTTCCCGATGTTGACTATGCAGTTATCAACTCAAACTATGCAATTTCCGCAGGTCTCAACCCCGTTGAGGACGCTCTTGCAATCGAAGGTTCATCTTCTGCTTACGGCAACATTCTTGCAGTTAAGGAAGGCAACGAGAATTCAGACCTTATCAAGGCTCTCAAAGCCGCTCTTGAAAGCAAGCAGGTTGCAGATTACATCAAAACTCAGTATAACGGCTCGGTTGTCAGCGTTGTTGATAACCCCGGCGACGGCTATGACGCAACCGTTGACTATGCCGCTCTTGCAGGCAAGACCGTTACCGTTGCCGCTTCTCCCGCTCCTCATGCAGAGATTCTGAAGATTGCTCAGGAAATCCTTGCCGCAAAGAATATCACTCTCAAAATCGTTGAATACACCGACTATGTTCAGCCCAACAATGTTGTTGAGAGCGGCGAAATTGATGCAAACTACTTCCAGCACACTCCTTATCTTGACGATTTCAACGCTGAAAACGGAACTCACATCGTTGCCGTTTCAACCGTTCATGTTGAGCCTCTCGGCGTTTACGGCGGCAGACAGACTACTCTTGACGCTCTGAAATAAGAAATAACAAATACTGCCCGGAGGTTCAGCAATGATAAAAATAGAGAATTTGTCAAAGACCTTCAGCGTTGCCGACGGAACGGTTGAGGCTCTCAAAAATGTTAACCTCACCATTAATGACGGCGATATCTACGGCATTATCGGCATGAGCGGCGCAGGCAAAAGCACTCTTGTCCGCTGTATTAACATGCTTGAAAGGCCGACCGAGGGAAAGGTCTTGATTGACGGCTGCGATATGGGCGCTCTGAGCGCAAAGGAGCTTCGCTCCGCCAGACGCAGTATAACAATGATTTTTCAGGGCTTTAATCTGCTCATGCAGAGAACCTGCCTTAAAAATATCTGTTTTCCGCTTGAGCTTGCGGGCGTAAAAAGGTCTGAAGCTAAGAAAAAAGCGATGGAACTGCTGGAGACTGTCGGTTTGCCCGATAAGGCTAATTCTTATCCGGCTCAGCTTTCCGGCGGTCAGCAGCAGAGGGTCGCTATCGCAAGAGCGCTTGCAACCAACCCAAAGGTTTTGCTTTGCGACGAGGCGACGAGCGCTCTCGACCCGAAAACCACGCATTCAATTCTCGGACTTATAAAGGAAATTAACCGTAAATTAGGAATAACCGTTATCGTTATCACCCATCAGATGAGCGTTGTTGAAGAAATCTGCAACAGAGTTGCGATTCTTGACAACGGCGAGGTCGTTGAGGAGGGGAAGGTCAGCGATGTCTTTTCCGCTCCGAAATCCGACGCCGCCCGCCGTCTTGTTTTCCCCGATCTGGGAGCGGCTGATGAAATTCTTCCTCCCTCGGGCGGTGAAAGACGCATCAGAGTTGTTTTCAACGGCGCAAAAGCCGCTTCAACTCCGCTTATTTCTAAGATGGCAATTGAAGAAAATATAACCGCCAACATTATGGCGGCTTCAACAAAGAGCATAGGCGACAGAGCTTACGGAAATATGCTTTTGGGTATCCCCGGCGGGGACTCTGAGGTTGAAAGAGCGATTAATTATTTGCAGTCCGTGCCCGATGTTGCGGTTGAGGAGGTGACCGATGATGTTTGATAAGATTTTTTCTTCTCAGGCTTTTGCCGAATTGATTGAAATAGTAAAAAACGAGTTCCTTTTTGCAACATGGGAAACCGTTTATGTTACCGTTGTTTCAACGGCGTTTGCAATAATCCTCGGTCTGCCGCTCGGCGTTTTGCTTGTTGTCGGCGAAAAGAACGGCGTTCTTCCGCTTCCGAAAGGCTTTATGCATGTGCTGAATGTTGTTATCAATCTTCTGCGCTCGGTTCCGTTTCTGATTCTTATGATTATGGCTTTTCCGCTTGCAAGGGCGATTGTCGGCACGGCGGTCGGAACAACGGCTTCAATAGTGCCGCTGGTTATCGCATCGTTCCCGTTCGTTGCAAGGCTCGTTGAGGGCAGTCTCAGA
>CAYXVM010000278.1:0-2366 GCA_964468465.1 uncultured Clostridium sp. | reverse complement strand
GGCTATAATTGAAAATATCCCGTGGAATATTGACGCCTCATATCAGTCGGATATCGACTCTATGACCGATGAGATAAACACATATTTCTCCAACATGAATGTCACCTGGAGTGATTATTCGGCAGTTGACGAAGCGATCGCCAGAGCCGACGCAGTTGACAGAGACCTTTACACCGCAGATTCTCTTTCGGAGCTTGACGCCGCAGTTGATTCTGTTCAAAGATACTGCGATGTTGCCGATATTGTTTTGATAAACAAATATGTTAATGACATTGACTCTGCAATACGAAATCTTGAAGAAAAAATCGGCGATTACAGCGGCATGAACGAGGCAATTTCAGCCGCCGGGAGCATTGACCGCAGTATGTTTACCGATGCGAGCCTTGCCGCTCTTGACCAAGCAGTTGAAACTGCACGGAATGCAGATAAAACCGACGACCAGAGCGTTATTAACTCATATACCCAAAGCATCCTCGACGCTTTGGACAAGCTTGAATATAAGCCTGCGGATTTTTCTTCTCTTGAAGATATTCTGAAAGCCGCAGACTCGGTTAACCGCTCTCTCTACAATTCCGAAAGCCTTGCAGAGCTTGATAAAGCCGTTGCGGCGGTTGACTATGAATTAACAATCGAGAGGCAGGAGCAGGTTTCTGAATGGGCTTTGCAAATCGAAGCGGCAATTGATAATCTTGAATATCTGCCTGCCGACTATTCGGCGGTTAATGCCGCAGTTGAAAAGGCGGAAAATCTTGACAGAAGGTATTATTCGGAGCTTTCGCTCATTGCGCTTGATGCGGCGGTTAATTCCGTTGATTACAGACTTAACATCACTGAGCAGAAAAAGGTCAACACCTTTGCACAGTCAATTGAAAATGCCCTTCTAAACCTTGAATATGCCGCCGTTGTGCTCAGGCATGACCCGTGCGGAGTTATCGTTTCGGCAACGGCAAAGGAGATAAACCCCGACAGCATTTTAACGGTCTCCGAGGTTGATTCCTCCGAGCATGAGGGCACGAATTTTGCAGTCGGCGGCTCAATAAAAAGCCTGCATTTTTATGATATCAAGCTTGTGCTTGCAGCTCAGGTTGTTCAGCCTGACGGCACGGTCAAGGTTAAAATCAGACTTGCCGACGGCATTGACCCCGCAAAATGCAAGGTCTATCATGTCACCGATGATATTGTTAATCCGCTTGTGCGCTTTGCAAATACCATTGACGGAAACTATGTTGTTTTTGAAACCGAGCATTTCAGCGAATTTGCCGTTATTGAGGTTGAAACCGTTCTCGATTCAATTGAGATTTCAAATCCGCCCGAGAAAACCAATTACGGAATCGGCGAACAGCTTGACCTGACGGGCCTTAAGGTTACCGCTGACTTCAGCGACGGCACAAGCAAAGAGGTTGACGATTTCAATGTCGGCATGACAGCCTTGGATTCCGTCGGCGTGAAAAAGGTAACCGTATATTATACCTATGGCGGCGTTACGAAAACTGCCGAATTTGAAGTTACGGTTTCCAACTCCGGACTCAAGGCAGATATCGTTTCGGGAGGTAATCCGGTTGAGAAAATCAACAAAAAACTCGGACTATTTGAGCTTTATACAAAAGCATCGGTTCAGCTCGGATGCGTGACGGAGAATGCCGAGGGCTGTTCGCTCCGCTGGTCATCCGACAGCTCAAAGGTTCCGGTTGACGAAAGCGGAAAGGTCACCTGCAAGGGGCTTTTCGGCGCAAAGAAAGCCAACATAACCGTTGAAGTTATTGACGCCGGCGGAAATGTTGTCGGCAAGGATACTGTTACGGTCGTTTTCTATAAGCTTTCGTTCCAGCTTTCAAAAGTCGCATCGCAGGCTGTATCCGTAATAAAACACAGTTTCTTCAGTTAAAAATACAGAGCATGAGCAACGAGGTGGAGCAATGAAAGAAAGCAGCATTAAGCTTAGCTTCAGCAAATCAAGCGGAAATTACAGAATTGAACATAAAGGCTTTGCATGGGTGAGCGACGGCAGAAAACCCTTTGTGATAATCCGAAAAAAAGTCGGAGAAAAATACATAAGCACAATCCGTTTTCTGAACCTTGCACCGAAAAAGAGCGTTGAGAGCACGGAGAGCAAAATCGTTTGCCGTTACGGCGGATTCTTCGCTTTCGGCAAAAAACTTCCGTTTACGCTTGTCACAACCGCAGAAATCGTGAGCGACAGCACCGTTGAATTTTCAATAAAAGCGGAAAACGAGGCGGGATATGACATTCAGGCTGTTTATTTTCCTGCTCCGTTCAATTCAGAGAAAAAGGGCAAAAAGTCATATCATATCGACGCAATGCGCCAGGGCTTTCTTCTGCCCGATTATTATAAAAAGAACATTGCT
>CAYXVM010000277.1:0-2396 GCA_964468465.1 uncultured Clostridium sp. | reverse complement strand
ACGGAAGAAATTGTTTTTTATTCTCCTTGATTTCTTTAATTTTCATATCAACTTGATCCCTAAATTTAAATTTTTTAATAAAAACATCAAATTCTCAACGCCGAATCAGCCAAAATCAGATGTTGCAGGTATCAAGCTCAGACCAGAACTTTTCAATCTCGCTTCTCTTTGCGGAAACCGAGCCTTGAACCATGTCGGGCTTTCCTCCCCCTCTGCCCGAGCAGGTGGAGTTAAGCTCCTTTCCTATCGGGCGGACATCCGCCGTTCTGCTTGCAACGGCATATTTATAGCCGTTTTCGTCGCTGCCCGAAAACACCGCCGCAACGCCGACCTTTTCGGCAAGCATATCGCAGAAAATTCTTGCATCATCCGCCGAACCCGAATCGTCAAAGGCGAAGTATTTTTCGCCGCTCGCCTTTTCCGCTTTGAGCGAAAACAGCTCCTTTTTCAGCGAAGAATAAGCAAATTTCGCCTCGTGAAGCTGAGACTGAAGTCTTTCAACCGCCGGAACGACCTCGTCGGTCTTGGCGCAAAGCAAATTCGATATCTCGCTGATGCTTTTGTTCTTTTCCCGGTAATCGTCAAGCGCTTTTCTGCCTATTTGCAGAGTAATGCGCACTCCCGATTTATAATTCATCATCGAAACCGCCTTGATGATTCCGACCTCGCCCGTCAGAGCAACATGCGTTCCGCAGCAGGCACAAAGGTCAACGCCCTCAATGCGTGTGAGCCTGACCTGACCCTCTATCTCTTTTTTGCTTCTGTATGAGAAATTACAAAGCTCATCACGGCTCGGATAAAGAGCTTCAATCGGTATATTTTTATAAATCGCTTCATTCGCAAGCTTTTCGATGCGGCAAAGCTCCTCTTGGCTTATAACGCCGTTAAAATCGACCGTTACGCTGTGCTCGCCCATGTGGAAGCCGACATTTTCATAGCCGCAGACCGAATGAACAAAGCCCGAAAAAATATGCTCGCCCGAATGCTGCTGCATGTTGGTGAATCTTTTGTCAAAATCAAGCCTGCACCCGACGGTTTCGCCCTCCCGAACCGCCTCGGAGCAGATATGGATAACTTCTCCGTCTTTTTCAACCGTGTCAATGACCCGTGCCGAGCCGATAAAGCCCGTATCGCCCGGCTGACCGCCGCCCTCGGGGAAAAATGCGGTTCTGTCAAGCACAACCTCCGCTCCTCTTTCGCCCTCACAGCAAGATAATACCTTTGCAGAAAATTCTTTTATATATTGATCCTTGTAATAAAGTCTTTCGGTCAAACAAATCTCTCCCTTCATGGATTTTATCATAACATAACGCCGTTTAAAAAGTAAAGATTTTCTTACAAAAATTAACTTTTATTGACTTTTGGATTTATTGTTGATATACTGTTTCTGCGTTTACAATAGTGAACGGAATTGTATATAAAACACAGAAGAACGGAGAAACAAAACATGAAAGAATACCTCAAAAGGCTCTCCGACGGCTGCCCGAAATGGCAGTTTGTCGTTTGGTGGATAATCAGAGCCTCGCTTATCTTCGCCTTTATCAAGGGCTTTTTCCCTCCCGAGGGTGAGGCTTTTGATATCACCGACCCCTTGCAGGTCGGTGCAAACTTCCTCTGCACCTTTGTTTGGGAAATCTTTATGATGTTCCCGAAGAAAAGCATTCTCCGCTATGTGCCCTCATCGGTTCAGACCTTTCTAATGGTCGGCATCTGGGCAGGCTCATTCGGCGGAAAATTTCTCAACCTCTATTATGATTCAAGATGGTGGGATGTCATTCTGCACTTTGTCGGCGGAGCCGCCTGCGTTTTCTTCGGCTACGAGCTCGCCTGCGCCATCCTCAAAAGAAGCAAGGCAACCGCCCCGATGTCGCTGATTCTTCTTGCATCGGTCGGCTTTTCGTTCCTCGCCGCAACGGGCTGGGAGCTGTTTGAATTCACATTTGATCAGGTTGCAGGCATGATGAGCGGCTACCCCGGCGATGCTCAACACTGGTCGCTCGCTCTTGCAGAGGGAACGCCGAAGATTAAAACGCTGATTCCCCCGATAGTTCCTGAACGCTGGCCGCTCATGGACACCATGTCGGATATCGTTCTCAACACCCTCGGCGCAATCGCTTCCTACATATTCCTGAAGATTTATCCCTATCGCCATAAGGGAAAATTCAAAATGGAATCCTTTGAAAAAGCGGAAGAAAAGGAAACCGCAACGGTTTAATTTTAAATTCGATTTTAAAAAACGGCTTGTATCAATCACAAATGATACATGCCGTTTTGAATTTTTTGTCGATATGTAGTTACGAAAGTCAATGAAAACCATTGGCAACACGGTAGGGACAAAACCGTGTTCGCCCGCTTGAAAACACCCGGTATCAACGCAATTTCCTGCGAAAAACCGT
>CAYXVM010000276.1:0-2397 GCA_964468465.1 uncultured Clostridium sp. | reverse complement strand
GGCAATCTGCGGCTTTTCCTGAGCGGAAGCTGCAAGGATGATTCCGCTGCTTGTGGTTTCTTCAACCTCGACAAGCTTAACAACTACTCTGTCTGCAAGCGGTTTGATTTTCATTTCTATTACCTCCAATTAATTATTAACAGTTTAATTAGCACTCTCGTTTCCCGAGTGCTAATGCATATTTTAGCCTCTTGCAAAGTAAAAATCAAGTGTTTTTTCCAAAGTTTACAATATCGTAATAATTGCAGTGAAAAGAATTCATATTCCGGGCTTTCGGAATTAAAATGATTAAAATAAGGAATATAATATCTTACAATATTGTAACATTAATTGACAACCGCCCTTTTGATTGTTATATTATTATTAAGTTTTTTGACAAACATAAACCCATCGAGGTAATGAAATGGAAAAAATCAGAAAATTTTTAATATCGGATTGGTATACCGCCCTGCTGATTGCAGGAGCATGTGCAATCATTTTCACCGGCAAAGAAGTATTCGGCACAATGCTTTTTGCCCTGATAATCGGCATAACCTTAGCTTTAACCGGCGATTTGCTGCCTGCACTTGAAGCACTGTTGATAACAGCATGTTTCGCCATTCGATGCAAACACTCTTTCAACGAATTTGTGAAGTTCTGGTGGCTTGCGCCGCCTATTGCTATTCTGGTTTTATATCATTTTATCCGTTACAGAAGCCCGCTGAAAAAAGGCTCTTGCTTTTTCGGCATCCTTGCAACTTCATTTGCGGTAACTCTCGGCGGTCTCGGCAAAATCACAGCCCGCGAATACTTCAGCCCTAATTCCCTTTTCTATGTTTTCATGCTTGGCTTCGGAATGCTGATAATATATATGTATATGTGCGGAGCACTTAAAATTCGTGAAAACTATGTGTTTTCAGACAGGTTTTCAAAGATGATGTCTCTGATTATTGTTATGCTCTGCATTTGCATTGCCGAAGAATACCTGAGCCGTCTCTCTGAACTGAGAGGCCATTTTGATATTCTTCCTTTTCAATGGCGCAACAACGCTTCAACCCTGCTTATGCTGGCGATGCCTTTCCCGTTTTATCTTTCTGCGAAAAAATTCGGCTATTTTTTCATCGGCATGCTTTCATATACAGCCATTCTTTTCTCAGGCTCCCGTGGAGGAATGATATTTGGAGCAATTGAGCTTGGAATCTGCTTTGTTGTTATGTTCATTATTGACAAAAAGCACCGCATTCCCATCGCCGCAATCACTGCTGTATGCTTAATCACGGCGTTTATTCTCAGACATTTTCTTTTTGACTTGCTCAGCTACACGATTGAACGCCTCATGAATCCTGCAGAAAACGCTATCAGGCTTCAGCTTATCCCCCGCGGAATTGAAGATTTCAAGTCTAATCCGATTTTCGGAAGAGGGATCGGATACATGGGCAACAACGATGTTCATCACAATGCCGAATTCACTCTTTGCTGGTATCATTGCTCACCTGTTCAGATTATCGGCAGCTTCGGGCTGTCCGGAGTTGCGGCATACGGTTTTCTTCTGTTCCAAAGAGTGAAACTGCTCATCAAGAACTTCACATTTTTCAACATAATCATTTTTATTTCTTACATCGGGCTTGAAATGATGTCGTTTGTCAATCCCGGAATATTTGCTCCGTTCCCCTACCTTTTCCTTGCAACAATCTACTTTGTCATTATTGAAAAATGCAATGACGGTAACGACAAAGCCGCTCTTTCAAAACTTCTTAAAGGTCAATACGGAGGAAATATATGAATATTCTTTCAATCGGCAACGGCATTTCGTCCGACGCTCACAGATTTTTGCCTCAAATGGCTCTTGCAGACGGCGAAGAACTCCTGCTTTGCAATCTCTATATTGAAAACTGTTCGCTCGAACAGCATTGGAATAATTGGCGTGAAGAAAAAACCGACTATGATTATGAGGTCTATCTGCCATTTGAAACCGAGCTCAACCGCCCCGACGGCGTTGCGCTTCACGAAGCTGTTGAGGATGAGGATTGGGATATTATAACGCTTCAGCAATCAACCGCTCTGAGCGGAATCCCCGAGAGCTATTCGCCGTTCCTTTCCGAGCTTGCGGAGTATTGCAGAATGGTTCAGCCGAATGCAAAAATCACGGTTCACCAGACATGGGCATATGAAAACGGCTGTGCGTCCCCTGCTTTTGCGAATTACGGCAGAAATCAGCAGGAGATGTATAAGGCTCTGACCGAGGCTTATGTAAACGCCGCCCTTGAAGCGGATATTGAGCTGATAATTCCGAGCGGCAGAGCATGGCAGAGCGCCCGTTCAACCGAAATCGGCGACAGGCTGACCGTTGACGGATGCAGAGCAAATGATTTAGGCTGTTTTCTTGCAAGCGCTTGCTTCTATGAAACGGCATTCGGA
>CAYXVM010000275.1:0-2404 GCA_964468465.1 uncultured Clostridium sp. | reverse complement strand
TATCTGTTGCATTGATTAATCCGTTAACTTATCAATCCTCAGCCCTACGGGCAGCGATTTGCCTCCCTCGTGAGGGAGGTGGCACGGCGTTAAGCCGTGACGGAGGGAGTTAACTAAGGAGCCCATGGCGAAAATTTAATCTTAAAAACAAGCTGCCTGCAAAACCGTGGCTGACTGCTTAGGCTCCTTTGGCAAAGGAGCTGGCGCATAGCGCCTGAGGATTGGAAAGCTTATTTTCAAATATAAACCATATTATACAATTGGTTTTCCGTAGGGAACGCCGTCCTCGGAGTTCCGTTGGAATTTGAAATGTTTTAACGGACAACCGCAAGGGTTGTCCCTACGATTGCTTTTCAATTAATCAAACAAAAAAGCACAAGCCGTCGGTATGGCTTGTGCTTTTTAAAATATATATTACATTAAATATTTGCCTTTGAAACCGAGCCAAGCTCGGTAAGATAGCTTCGCATTGCGTCCATTCCGATGATTCCGGCGTCCTGCATATTCCCTTTGTTCTTGATACTGTCCGTGTATCCGCAGATAACAACAGTATATTTCCGGGCGTCATCAAGCTTTATGTTGCCGTTAACCGTCAGAACATACGGAAATGTATTTCCGTCGCCGTACAAATCAAAACCGGTCTCGGAAAGCTGTTTTATTTCCTGCCCCGTCAGGACAAAGGTTTTTACGGTGTCAACCCAGCCGAGAGGGTTTACCGTGCTGATTATCTCATCGTTGACATGCCCTTTCCAAAGGCATCCGTTAACGCCGTATTCGTTTTCCTTTCCGTCATGATATGCTCCGAGGGAGATAAGCGAACAGTCTGCGCCTGCGGCTTTGGAGAATGCGTTGCCCACAAGCCGTGCAGTTTCTTCCATTGTCAGATCTTCCGATATATATGCGCATGAATCGGTTCCGTTTTCAATTGAATCACGCAGAGCACGGTTCATTACGGCAATGACATTTTCTCCCGTCGATTTGCCCGCATACCATTTCAGACACTCGCTCCCGACAGGGACAATCAGATCCTCCCAGCCTGAATACGCAAGCGGTGCGCTGAAACCTGCATCGAGCATTTTGATAATCTCTTTGTATTCCTCGGCGGCGTCGTTATCTCCCTCTGTAAGCGGAAGTAATTGGTTTTTATTCCCCGGGAGAAGTCTCTGCCCCTCCTCAGTGGAGATAAACTCCATGAACTTCAGCGCATCCTGCAATTTCTGCTTGTTTTCGGGCTTTTCCAATTCCGCATTAAGGCCGTAGTAGCATGCGGTTTTGGTGATATAGCGGTTGTTAGAGCCGTCCTCGCTCAGCCACGGCATTAAGCCGTAACGGTCTCCGCTCCCGTCCCTGTTTTGCGAAAATCGGAATGTTCCTCCGTATATAAAGAATGCGGTGTTTCCGTTAAGAAAATCGGATTCTGCTTCATCTGCGGTTTTTTCAAACCATTTTCCGTTGATCATTCCGAGATCAATCCACTTTTGCATATATTCGATTGTATCTTTCCATGCTTCGTCTGCGGTTACATCTCCGTTCAGAAAGCTATCGACCCATTCAAGACCTTCGGGCGTTCGCAGAAATATTGTGTCACCGAGATTGAAAAGATATTGAAATCCGTTTCCCGTTAATTCCAGAGAGGTTGCGGAAAGCTCAACATTCGCCTCCTTGATTTTTGGAGCAAGCTCCTCCAGTTCACGAAAGCTTGAAGGAACCGTCCAGCCGTGCTTTTCAAAAAGAGTTTGGTTATAGTAAATCCCCAAAATCGAATAATTGCAGGGGAGCATATAAATAGAGCCGTCAATGCTGCATTCATTCAGACGGGAAACAGCATATTTTGAGCTGAAATCATATCCCGAAAGATCTATCAGATGTTCTTCCTGAAGCTCTTTATCGGGCAGAATATTGGCTGTGTATATATCCGGAGCCTGACCCGCTTCAAGGATTTTATGGAGATAGCTTGTTGCATTGTGACCGCTGTAGCTGATAAACCGAAGATTAACATCAGGATAAGCCTCCTTGAAGGCTTTTTCAAACTGTGTATAATCCTTGCGGGCAGTAATTATTGTCAGCGGCTCATGCTCCGCTTCGGTGCGACCCGAGCATGAGGAAAATGACAGGCAGACAATTATAACTGCCAGAAGAAATGCGGTGAGCTTTGTTTTTTTCACCTGAAAAACACAACCTTATCTTTTTAGATTTCTGCTTTTATCGGTCGCAAACCGTATTGATTGCATTATTCAATTTTTTTATATTTTATCAAAGTTGAAACCAACTTCTTTCCGTTAATCGGCTTTGAAAGGTGTTCGTTCATTCCTGCGGCTGAGGTCTTTTGAACATCTTCCTCAAAGGCGTTTGCCGTCATGGCTATTATAGGCACTTCGGCGGCGTCGGGGCGGCTGAGAGAACG
>CAYXVM010000274.1:0-2409 GCA_964468465.1 uncultured Clostridium sp. | reverse complement strand
AGCAGGGCTGTTCCGAGCCTCCCCGCTCCGACAATAATTGCTTTTTTGGGATAATTGTAACCAAGGTATTCTTCAAGCGATTTTATCAGATTGCCGACCTCATAGCCTGTTCTCGGCTTTCCCTCGCCGCTGACCGAAGCCAGATCCTTTCTGACCTGAACATCGCCGTAACCGATGCTTTTTGCAATTACGGTTGCGGAAATGTTGGTAGTTTCGGGCGGGAGCTGCCTGAGAAGCTGCAAATAAACCGACAGCCGTTTTATAACAGCCGGATTTGCTCTCATAGCTGCACTTCCTTTCTGAGGATATTTTATCATATCTTTTCAAAGAAAGGAAATGTCAAAACAGCATATCGATATGCTTTTATCGATATAACCGTACTATTTGAACAGGTAATTTCGTAAATCACATTATTTTGCGCTTTGCTTCACAAACTTCGGTTATAAAACTGTCGTCAAGAGGGCTGAGCCTGTAGCCTTTTCTGTAAATCAACACATCTTTATAGATTTTTGTGTTCTCTTTGCAATCCTTCTGAATAAGATTGAATTTATCCAAAAGCTCCTGAGGCACGGGAGAAACCCACATAAATGCAGTCGGTACTTTTTCAAGCAGAACAAACTGACTGCCTCTTTCAAATATATAAATGTGCTTGTCCGCATTGTCCGAAAGCTCCGCTTTTCTGACATCCATGAGCGGCAGAGAGGGAACATAGGGGTCGGCATGGCTGATTTCAATGAAATCGGACAAATCTTTGATTTCTATATTCTCTTTTTCGGCAAGCGGATGTTCTTTTGACATAAGCAAACGGTAGGAAAATTCCGTTATTGTTTCGTGATTGAGCTTTTTCTCGCTGAACATAGATGAAAAATATTTGTCAAATGCCGACTGATAGCGGATTATGCCGAGATTGCAATCTTCATTCACAACATTTTTAATTGTCCGCATGGAATTTGTTTCTTTATAGAAAATTTCGGCGGGTTCATCGGGAGAAAGGTTCTTTGCGAATTGGGCGAACGCTTCTGAAATATAGCTCGCCCTTGAAACGCAGGCTGAAAAACGCTGTTTGCGCTTTTTGCCGTTTTTGTAGATTTCTTCAACTTCCTCAACCTGGGAAATAATCCTTTTGGCATACTGAAGAAATTCTTCTCCCTCGGGAGTTACGGTTATTCCCTTTGTGGTACGCTTAAAAATGGTTATGCCGAGATTTTCTTCAAGCTCTTTTATGGCACGGCTGAGATTCGGCTGACCCATATAGAGGTTTTCAGCCGCCTTGCTTATCGACTTTGTGTTTGCGATCTCAACCGCATATTTCATGTGGAGTATATTCATTTATGCAATCCTCCGACGCTGTGATTTTGATTCATGCAAAGCATTCAACAATTTTCATGTCTGCGCTTTCAACCGAATATTTGCCTGCGGCGCATTGGGGCATAAGGAAATAATCGCCCTTTTTGATATCCTTTGAATAACCGCCGCCGATAATCTTGCCGCTGCCCTCGGTGACAACATAGACCGCCGCTCCCCTGTCAAGCGAAAAGCTTCCGCCGCTGAGAGCCGCCGTTCTGACCGAAAAGCTCGTGGTTATTGTTTCATCGATAACGGCTTCGTATTTTACGCCCTCGCCGCTTCTTATAAGCTTCGGTTCAAGCGGAGCGGGATATCTTTTGCCGATATCAAAGCATTGGAGAGCCTGTTCACGCTCAAGACCGATATACATTTCGTTATCGGAAAGCTTATAATCTCCGCACCAGCGTTCGGGCTGAATCGTGAAATCGGTCGGCTCCTGAACTTCGAGCAGTAAGCAGCCGTAACCGATTGCGTGAACCATCTTTGCGGGAATATAAATCACATCGCCGGGCTTAACATCAATCGAGCAGAGCAGATGCTCAAAAGCATTTTTATCCGTTTCGCTCGCATCAACGGCTTCTGAGAAATCCTCAAGCGTTACGCCGTCCTTGAAGCCGTAATAAATCTTTGCGCCGGGTCTTGTTGCAAGGATTATCCAGCTTTCCTCCTTGCCGTATTTTGAAGAGAAATACTTTTCGGAAAAAGCCTTGTCGGGATGAGCCTGAACGGGAAGCCTGATTGCACTGTCAAGAATTTTTGTTAAAATTCCGATATCTTCTCTGTCGCCGAGAATTTCGGATTTATATTTTTCAACGGCTTCGTTGAGATAAAGCTCGGTTCCCTTGATTTTCGAGATTCCCTCATGCACATCCGTGCTACCCTCGTTGAGAGCCCTGACGCTTGAAGCAACCCATTCCTCGGGATAGCTGCCGTCGGTTGAATCGTCGCCGAAGAAATCTGCAAAAAGCTTTCCGCCTTTATATACTCTGAACACTCTGTTCTTTTCAAAAAAAATCGGTTTTTCAAAAAACATCGGTTATTCACCCTTATATTTTATAATTT
>CAYXVM010000273.1:0-2413 GCA_964468465.1 uncultured Clostridium sp. | reverse complement strand
AAGGCATGATTCTGACCGCAAAGCACCATGACGGCTTCTGCCTTTGGCCGACTGCCTACACGGATTACTGCGTTCGTTCAAGCCTTTGGAAAGACGGCAAGGGCGATGTTGTTGCCGAATGTGCAAAGGCTTGCAAAGAATTCGGCTTAAAATTCGGTATATATCTTTCGCCTTGGGACAGGCACGAAGCAACCTACGGCTCGGGCGAAGCGTATAACCGTTTCTTCAAAAATCAGCTTCGTGAGCTTTTGACCGCTTACGGCGATATCTTCTGCGTCTGGTTCGACGGAGCGTGCGGCGAAGGCCCCAACGGCAAGAAACAGGAATACGATTGGGATGGCTATTATAAGCTCATCCGTGAGCTTCAGCCCAACGCAACAATTAATGTCTGCGGTCCCGATGTCCGCTGGTGCGGCAATGAGGCAGGCGTTTGCAGAAAAAG
The DNA here is from genome assembly GCA_964468465.1 of uncultured Clostridium sp. Taxonomy (GTDB): domain Bacteria; phylum Bacillota; class Clostridia; order Oscillospirales; family Acutalibacteraceae; genus CAG-177. Next base: position 1,971 of record CAYXVM010000273.1, on the reverse strand, counting down.
CGAATGGAGCGTTGTTCCATATTGGCATTCAAACTATGAGCTGATTAACGCCGCAAGTCAGAGCGATGTTTCGAAGCCGCCCAAAAAAATAAATCCCACTGCCCTTGATCTGGGCAGCAGGAAAGCAATTAAAAAATGCAGCAAGCTGATTTGGTACCCCGCCGAGGTCAATACCTCGATAAGAAAAGGCTGGTTTTATCACGCCGACGAGGATTATTCGGTCAAACCGCTCTCAAAGCTTATGGAAATTTACTATAACTCGGTCGGTTCAAACGCCAATTTCCTTTTGAACATTCCCCCGACACCCGAGGGAAAAATTCACGAAAAGGATGTTGAAACCCTGCTCTCAATGGGTGCTCAGCTTGAAATAGATTTCAACGAAAATCTTGCCGACGATTCGATAATGACGGATAACCGCCATCTTGACGAAAAGCATACGGGTCAGGCGGCTCTCAGCCATGATCCCGAGGAATACTGGCACTCGGGCGACAATCCCGAGGGCGCAGAGCTGATTCTTGACCTCGGAGACGACTATGATATCGATAAAATCGTTCTCGGAGAGCATATCAGAACGGGTCAGCAGATTGAAAAATTTTCGCTTTATGCTGAAATCGACGGAAAATGGAAAAAAATATTCTCGGGAACGATTATCGGATACAAGCGTATCTGCCGCTTCAAGGAAATGAGGATTCAGCGCTTCAAGCTCGTCATTGAGCAGGCAAGGTGCTTTGCAACAATCGCAAAATTTGAGGCTTATTAATCCCACTCTTTCCAGATTTCGGGGCAATAGCCGACGGTTGCCTGTTTTCCGTTGCGGACAATCGGGGTTTTGAAAAGCTCGCCGTGTTCAAGCAGCTTTTCCTCAACCGCCTCTTTGCTTGCAAGATATTTGATGAAATGCTTTTCGTAAGCCTTTGATTTTTCGTTGATAAGGGCTTCCATTGAGCCGACTGCGGCTTTGACGCTGTTGTATTCACCCTTGCTCAGGTTCTTTTGAGAAAGGTCAATGAATTGAAACTTGATTCCCCTCTCCTTGAAATATCTCTGCGCTTTTTTGGTGTCAAAGCATTTATTTGTTCCGAAAATCTGTATATTCATTAAAATCACTCCGTTTTTGGTATAATACTATGGTAATAAATATTCCTCAACAAGTCAATAGAGCAATCGAAATTCTTTCCGCCTGCGGTCATTCGGCTTTCGTTGTCGGCGGGGCTGTCAGAGACATGCTCATGGGCGTTTCGGCTCACGATTGGGACATTGCGACCTCCGCTCAGCCGAACGAAACCCTTGCCGCTTTCAAGGATTTCAGAACGGTTGAAACGGGAATCAAGCACGGAACGGTCACGGTTATTATCGACGGAATGAGCCTTGAAATAACCACTTTCCGGATTGAAAAAGGCTATTCCGACAACCGTCATCCCGACAAGGTTGAGTTTGCCTCGGATATCTGCGAGGATCTCTCACGGCGGGATTTCTCCGTTAACGCCATTGCGTATTCCCCCGAATCGGGCTTCGTTGACCCGTTCGGCGGCGAAGAGGATATTGAAAGGCAAATAATCAGATGCGTCGGAGAAGCGGACAGGCGTTTCGGCGAAGATGCGCTCAGAATTCTGCGTGCATTGAGGTTTTCGTCGGTTCTCGGATTTGAGATTGAGGCTGAAACGGCGGCAAGCATTCACAAGAATTTCAGGCTTTTGGAGCATATTTCCGCTGAGAGAATATTTGTTGAAATGTCAAAGCTTCTCTGCGGCAAAAACGCAGGCAAAATTCTGAGAGAATATGAAGATGTGATTTTCTTCATATTCCCCGAGCTTCGGGCGATGAAAGGCTGCAATCAAAATCACGAAAGGCATATTTTTGATGTATGGGGGCACACGGTCAAGGCGGTTGAAACGGTAAGCCCGTCTCCCGAGCTTCGCGTCACAATGCTTTTTCACGATTCGGGAAAGCCTGAATGCAAAACAACCGACG
>CAYXVM010000272.1:0-2420 GCA_964468465.1 uncultured Clostridium sp. | reverse complement strand
GTCGCCCCTACCTTCATGTGCCGCAGGCACACTTCATTTCTTCATTTGATTTAGGACGGGCGACCACGCAGGGTCGCCCCTACCTTCATGTGCCGCAGGCACACTTCATTCTTCGTTATATTTACATTCCTCTGCGCTTGACGCAGTTTTCGAGCTTGATTGCTTCATAAACGCCGCTGTCAAAAAGTTCGCAGACCTGTTTATATTCGTCGAGAGTGAGGGTTTCGAGAGTTTTACCCTCTCTGATGCAAAGGGCAACAAGCTCGCCCGTCGCCTTGTAGGCGTCTCTGAACGGCAGTCCTTTTGAAACAAGATAGTCGGCGCAGTCGGTGGCGTTTATGAAGCCGCCCGCCGCCGCCTTTCTCATGTTCTCGGGCAGTGCTTTCATGGTTGAAATCATCGGAACAAGGGTCACAAGGCAGATTTTGACGGTGTCAAACGCATCAAATATTGCGTCCTTATCCTCCTGCATGTCCTTGTTATAGGCAAGCGGAAGCCCTTTCATAACCGTCAGCAGGGTCATAAGGTCGCCGAAAACTCTGCCGCTCTTGCCTCTGACAAGCTCTGCAATATCGGGATTTTTCTTTTGCGGCATTATACTTGAACCCGTTGAAAATGCGTCGTCAAGCTCAACAAATTTGAATTCCCATGAACACCAGAGGATAATTTCCTCGCAGAGCCTTGAAAGATGAACCATGACGAGCGAAAGTGCGCTTGCAAGCTCGATGCAGAAATCTCTGTCCGCAACGCCGTCAAGCGTGCTTTTGGTGAATGAATCAAAGCCGAGCAGGCTTGCAGTCATGGCTCTGTCGATGGGATAGGTTGTGCCCGCAAGAGCGCCGCTGCCGAGCGGTGAGGAATTCATGCGCTTTTGAGCGTCCTCAATGCGGCTGATGTCACGGCTGAGCATTTCCGTGTAGGCGGTCAGGTGAGCCTTGAAGGTTATCGGCTGTGCCCTCTGCAAATGGGTGTAGCCGGGCATGATTGCATCGGCATATTCATCGCCCTTTGCAGTGAGAGCGTCAACAAGCTGACCGAGCAGTTCAAGAGTTTTGTTGCATTCCTCTCTGAGATAAAGGCGGATATCAAGGGCAACCTGGTCGTTTCTGCTTCTGCCCGTGTGGAGCCGCTTGCCTGCGTCGCCTATTCTTTCGGTCAGGGTCTGCTCAACGAAGGTGTGAATATCCTCGGCGTTGGGGTCGATTGCAAGAGCACCGCTCGCTATTTCTTCCTTGATTTTTGCAAGCTCTGCGGCGATTGCGGCGCCGTCATCTGCGGAGATTATGCCCTGAGCCGCAAGCATTGTGACATGGGCGATACTGCCCTCAATATCGCAGGCATACATTCTTGAATCGGTTGCTATTGACGAATTGAAATCGTTGGTCTTTTTGTCCGCTTCCTTTGAAAAGCGACCCGCCCAAAGCTTCATATTTTAGTCCTCCAAATAATATATAGGTAGTCGAAAAAGAGCCGCCAAGCTGACGGCTCTTGAATTTTTTATTTATTTGCGTTTCTCTCAGCTTCAAGGATTGCTCTGACCTTGATGGGCAGGCCGAACAGATTGATGAAGCCTGCGGAATCCTTCTGGTCATAAACATCATCGGCATCAAAGGTTGCGAAATCCTCGCTGTAAAGGGTGTAGGGTGAGGTTACGCCGGCGTTGATGATGTTGCCCTTATAGAGCTTGAGCTTAACATCGCCCGTAACCGTCTGCTGAGTGCTGTCAACGAATGCAGAGAGAGCCTCTCTGAGCGGAGTGTACCACTGACCGAAATAAACAAGCTCTGCAAAACGGTTAGCAACAAGCTCTTTATAATGCTGAGTGTCTCTGTCAAGAGTGATTGTTTCAAGAACCTCGTGAGCTCTGAAAAGAATTGAGCCTGCGGGATTCTCATAAACGCCCCTCGACTTCATGCCGACAAGACGGTTTTCAACAAGGTCGCACAGACCGATGCCGTTTTTGCCGCCGACTTCGTTGAGGTATTTGATAAGCTCAACGCCGCCCATCTCCTTGCCGTTAACGGCGGTGGGAACGCCCTTTTCAAAATGAATGGTTACATAAGTCGGTTCATCGGGAGCCATTTCGGGAGAAACGCCCATCTCGAGGAAGCCGGGCTTATTATACTGCGGCTCGTTTGCGGGGTCTTCAAGGTCAAGACCCTCATGGGAAAGATGCCAGAGGTTCTTATCCTTTGAATAGTTGGTTTCACGGTTAATTTTAAGAGGAATATTGTGAGCCTCTGCGTATTCGATTTCTTCTTCTCTTGATTTGAGATCCCAGATTCTCCAGGGAGCGATTATCTGCATTTCGGGAGCGAAAGCCTTGATTGCAAGCTCAAATCTGACCTGATCGTTGCCCTTACCGGTGCAGCCGTGGCAGATAGCGTCGGCACCCTCAGCCTTTGCTATCTCAACGATTC
>CAYXVM010000271.1:0-2439 GCA_964468465.1 uncultured Clostridium sp. | reverse complement strand
TTCAACTCTGTATTTTTCACTGCCGTAACGGCTGATTATTCTCGGCTGATCGTGGTTTTCAAGATAATTTGCGTTCCACGCAATGCCGTACATTTTATGCTGCCAATTGTTGTAAACCCTCTTGAGCTTGCGGAGGCTGAACGGCATCGGAATCCAGCCGACCATGAAGCAATCGGCTTCCATATGCTGGAAATTGAACATCATGTTCAGCTTCTGCTCTGCGCCCTCTCTGATAAATTTCAAAGCAAGCTTCGGAGTCATCATCGGAGCTTCGCCGACGGTCATGCAGTCGTAATTATCTGTTACCTTTCTGAACTCTCCGAGATACTTCTGAAGATTCGGGCCGCATTTGTAATGCTCCATTCCGCAGGCAACGGGAATCGGGAAACCGTTGGGCAAACCATCTTTTTTTGATATAAATGTTATAACATCTTCACGGAAGCCGTCAACACCCATATCAAGCCAATAACGGATTATATCCTTGATTTCCTCACGAACCTTGGGATTATCCATGTTAAGATCGGGCTGTTCCTTGCAGAAAAGATGCAGATACCATTGGTCAAGCTCTTCATTGTAATCCCAGCCGGGACCCGAAAATGTTGAAAGCCAATTGTTCGGGGGCTTCTTGCCGCCGGGCTTTTTGCCGTCACGCCAAAAATAATAGTCATGATACGGATTATCCTTGCTTTTTTTGCTTTCAATGAACCACTCATGTTCATCGGAGGTGTGGTTAATAACAAGGTCCATAATAACCTTTAAGCCGCGCTCGTGAGCTCCGTCAAGAACCTGCTTGAATTCCTCAAGAGTGCCGTATTCGGGGTTAATGTCCTTGTAATCGGCAATATCATAGCCGTAATCATGCTGAGGAGACTTATAAAGAGGAGAAAACCAGATTGCATCAACGCCGAGGCTTTTGATATAATCAAGCTTTTCCAAAACTCCCTTTAAGTCGCCGATACCGTCGCCGTCGCCGTCCTTAAAGCTACGGGGCCAAATCTGATAGACTGACATTTCCTTATACCAATTTTTCTTGATTTCCGGCATAAAGTCGCCTCCCTGTTTATTTTTCAAAATTTTTATTCTTCCTCATAAACAATGTAATCTGCCGCTTCTGTTTTCTGACCTGCAGATACAGTCAGTTCAAATTTTCCGAGCAGATTTCCGTTTTTATCGAATATCTCTGCATCCGAGGTGCCCTCGGGAGCAACAAATGAATATGTTCCGTCGGAATAAACCGTATGAGAAACTCCGTTGAAAACTACGGTTTCTGCGCCGTTTCCGATTATTTTTCCATTGACGGTTCCAACGCTTTCATCGGTTCTTCTGATAGCTTCCTCAACGGAAAGCCTTGCGTTGACAAGCGGATAATCAAAAGCCTCAACATCATAATAATATGATTTATCGGGATCTGCTGCGGCAACATCTTTTGTTGACGAGCAAACAATTTCTTTAACTTGTGCACCCGTAAAAGACGGATTTACCGACCAGACGAGTGATGCAACGCCCGTAACAACGGGAGCCGCCATTGAAGTTCCCGAAAATGTTGCATAATCGCCTCCCGTAATGCAGCTGTAAACGCTGTCACCGGGAGCGGCTATTTCGATACGGGAACCGACATTTGAATAATATGAAAGTTCATATTCACCGTTTCCCATGTTATCGGCGCTTGCAACAATGATAATTCTGTCAAGAATATCCTGCTTGCTTATTCCCGTTGATCCGGTAAAAATATTTCCCGCCGTTATTGAAGAGAAATGCCCGTTATTAACGGCGTCGATAGGCTCATAAAAAGCATTTCCGTTGCCTGCCGATTGAACGGCGATAAAATCATATCCGTTTTTCAAAAGAGAAGCTATTGTGTAGGAATAAGCCATAGGAGTTAAAACATTATCAATCAAAGATGAAGAATTATCGGTTTTTGAGCCTGAAGTTCCGAGAGAAAAATTAATCACCTTTGCACCTGCTTTAACTTCCGTTGAAAGGCTGAAGAATATTGCAAGCTCTGGAAGCCAGAATTGGAATAGATCGGGGCTCCAATCAACGCAAATAAGCTGTGAATTGCCGCAAACTCCCGCAATTCCGACTTCGTTATCCATATTTGCTCCGATGATTCCGGCAACATGAGTGCCGTGATCATCGGCAATGTTTCTGTCTTTTTCCTTACTGCTCGGGAAAGAGATTTTGCCGGCAAGCTCGGGATGCTCCGTGTCAAAGCCCGCATCAACAACGCCGATTTTAACGGTATTGAAATAATCGGAGTAATCCCATGCCTGCCTTGCATTGATTGCTTCAAGCCACCAATTGTTTCCGAGAGGGTTTATTTCATCCCAAACCGTTTCGGAGGATTGGCTTGAGCTGAAAGGATCATTCGGAGTATAGTTGCAGGCGGTCTTTGAAACCGAAGCGGGAATTGAAAGTTCAACGCCGTCAATTGCATTT
>CAYXVM010000270.1:0-2444 GCA_964468465.1 uncultured Clostridium sp. | reverse complement strand
CGATGTTGCCGTTGTCGGCGCAGGCGTTGTCGGGTCTTTGATTGCCCGTGAGCTGAGCCGGTACAAGTTGAAAACTGCGCTTCTCGAAAAGTGCAACGACATGGCAATGGGTACCTCAAAAGCAAACAGTGCCATCGTTCATGCGGGCTTTGACGCAAAACCCGGCACACTGAAGGCAAAGCTTAATGTTGAGGGTACTGCTCTTATGCCCGATTTGTGCAAAGAGCTCAGCGTTCCTTTTAAGCCCATCGGCTCGCTTGTCGTGGCATTCTCCGACGAAGAAGTTGAAGTGCTTGATGAGCTTCTTGAGAGAGGAAAAAAGAACGGCGTACCCGGACTTGAAATTTATAATACAGAAAAACTCCGTGAAGCAGAACCCGCCATCAGCCCCGAAGCAATAGCAGCTCTCTGGGCTCCGACGGCAGGAATAGTCTGCCCCTACGAACTGACTGTTGCATCTGTTGAAAATGCAGTTGTCAACGGCACGGATTTCATCCGCAACTTTGCGGTTAAAAAAATTGATTTTAACGGCGAAGATTTCACCCTTTCAAACGGTGAAACCGAAATAACCTCACAATTTGTCATTAATGCTGCAGGCGTTTTCTGCGACGAAATTTCCGCTCTTATCGGCGATGATTCGATTCATACCGTTCCGAGAAAGGGCGAATACATGCTCTGCGACAAATCAATCGGCTCTCTTGCAAAGCATACAATTTTCCAATGCCCATCAAAAATGGGTAAAGGCGTTCTTGTCACTCCCACTGTTGACGGTAACCTGTTAATAGGCCCGAGCGCACTTGATATTGAAGATAAAACCGATGTTTCAACAACCTCCGAGGGCTTGAGCGGAATTCTTCAGACAGCAAGAAAATCTATTCCCGTTCTCGGCACAAGAGAAGTTATCACTTCTTTTGCAGGTCTCAGAGCTCATTGCGACAGAGACGATTTCATCATCGAGCCGAGCGAAAAGAATCCTCAGTTTATCAATGTTGCGGGAATTGAATCACCCGGTCTTTCTTCTGCTCCCGCAATCGCTCTGTATGTTAAAGATATGATAATCAAAGCTCTCAGCCCCGAGGCAAAGAGCGATTTCAACCCCGTCAGAGAAGAACCCGTTCGTTTCAGACATATGAGCAACGAAGAACGCAAGGCTATTATTGCAAAGAATCCCGCCTACGGCAGAATAATCTGCCGCTGTGAGACTATCACCGAAGGCGAAATTCTTGACGCAATTCATGCTCCCGCAGGCGCAAGAGATGTTGACGGCGTTAAGCGCAGAACAAGAGCAGGCATGGGCAGATGCCAGGGCGGCTTCTGCGGCTCAAAGGTTGTTGAACTGCTTGCCCGTGAGCTTGGCGTTGAAATAAACGAAATAACCAAATTCGGCGGCGATTCAAAAATACTATATGACAGAACAAAGTGAGGCGGAGAATATGCTTAATTATGATATAGTTGTTATCGGAGGCGGCCCCGCCGGAATGGCTGCGGCACTCAAAGCCCGTGAATGCGGAGTTGAAAGCATTCTGATTCTTGAAAGAGCCGAAACTCTCGGCGGTATTCTTGAGCAGTGCATTCACACCGGCTTCGGTCTCCATTATTTCGGCGAGGAGCTTTCAGGCCCCGAATACGCCGACAGATTCATAAAGCTTGTTAACGAAAAAGAAATCGAATACAAAACCGACACAATGGCTCTTGAAATCACTCAGGATAATGTTGTTTATGCAGTCAACAAAGAGGACGGACTGCTTGAAATTCAGGCAAAGGCCGTTATTCTTGCAATGGGCTGCCGTGAAAGACCCAGAGGCGCGCTCAACATTGCCGGCTCAAGATGCTCCGGAATTATGACCGCAGGAACTGCTCAGAAATATGTCAATATTGACGGCTATATGCCCGGCAAAAAGGTTGTCATTCTCGGTTCGGGCGATATCGGCCTTATCATGGCTCGTCGCATGACGCTTGAAGGTGCAGAGGTTAAAACCGTATGTGAGCTTATGCCCTATTCAAGCGGTCTTACAAGAAACATCGTTCAATGCCTTAACGATTTCAACATTCCTCTCAGACTCAGCTGCACGGTTATTGACATTCACGGCAAAGACAGGGTTGAGGGCGTTACAATCGCCAATGTTGACGAAAACAGAAAGCCGATTAAAGGAACAGAGGAATATATTGAATGCGATACTCTCCTGCTCTCCGTCGGTCTTATTCCCGAAAACGAGCTGACAAGAGCTGTCGGAATTGAGCTTGACCCCGTAACAAACGGAGCAATTGTCAATGAATTCAGAGAAACCTCTCACAAGGGCGTTTTTGCTTGCGGAAACGTTCTTCATGTTCACGATCTTGTTGACTACGTCACTCTTGAAAGCCAGACTGCCGGCGAAGGAGCGGCACGATATGTTCTCGGCAAATCCGAAGAACCCGAATACATAACCGCAAAAGGCGTTAAC